>NZ_JAXMNS010000040.1:0-13544 GCF_034670285.1 Nocardioides sp.
CAGCACCTTCTCCCACTCGGCCCTCGTCCGGCTGGCCGACGAGGTCTGCCTCCAGATGCACCTGCTCAATCTCTCGTCCCTCCTCGCGGTGCGTGCGCGGTCGTCGTCCGCCGAGCAGGTCGAGCGCCTCGCCACCAAGCAGCTCACCGGCATCGCCGGCATCACCGCCGAGCGGCTCCACCACGCCCTGGACCTCCCCCGGACTCCACAGGCAGCTGCGCAGGTGCTCGCGCTCCACCCCCTGCTCAACCCCGCCGCGTACGTCGACGCCGTTCCCGACGCAGAGGCGACGACGGTGCGTGTGCGCAGGAGCGCAGGAGCGAGGACGGCGCCTGGGTGAGCCTGTGTGGACCCGATCGGCGGGGTCCGCTCCAGGCAATCGTGCGCGCAGTCGATCCCCACCTCGACGTCGACCTCTCCGGCACCGACGACGACTGGACGCTCCTCGTCGTCGAGTGCGCCGAGCCGGCACCGGAGTGCGACGAGGTCGCAGTCACCCGGTTCAGCGGCGGGGCGGCCTTCGCGTTCCAGCCGCGACGCTCGCTGCCCCTGACCGTCGTCTGACTCGTTCACCGGCCGGCCGATTGCCGGCGGGCCGATTGCCGGCCGGACGACGCGGGTTCGACCGCGCGCAGGACGACGAGCGTGCAATGCTGACGCAATCGGCAGGTTCCACAGCCGAACAAGCACCCGGGGGGGTGAGGGAATGGCCTTGCAGCAGAGCGTGCTGGTCATCGACGACGATCGCGACATCTCGACCGTGTGCCGTCTCTTCCTCGAGCAGGCCGGCTACGTCGTCCACGAGGCCGCGACGGGGCAGAGCGGCCTCGACTCCGCTCGCGCCCTCACGCCGGACGCCATCGTGCTCGACTACATGCTCCCCGACATCGACGGCCTCGGGGTCCTCGCCGAGCTGACCGCGGACGAGAGGACCGAGGGCATCCCCGTCCTCATGCTCACCGCCCGCACGCACCGCAAGGACGAGGAGGCCGCCTGGGCAGCCGGTGTCACCGACTTCCTCACCAAGCCCTTCAAGTCCGCCGACCTGGTGCAGCGCGTCAAGGCCGCCCTGGCGAGCGACGAGGCCACCGAGAAGGTGCAGCGCCGCGACGAGGCGATGGTCCGCCTCAGCTCGGTCGACCAGGAGTCGCTGCGCCAGCTCGGCGCCGTCGTCGAGGGTGCCACCGACGCGATCCTGGTGCAGTCGACCGACGGCACGATCCGCACCTGGAACGCCGCCGCCGCCAAGCTCTACGGCTGGAGTCGCGAGGAGATGCTCGGGCGCACGATCGAGACACTGTGCCCCGACGGACTCACCCCCGAGTTCGAGAAGGCCCTGATCGCCGTGGCCTCCGGCGAGCGGGTCGAGAGCTTCGAGACCCTCAGGAAGCGCAAGGACGGTAGCCAGTTCACGATCTCGGTCTCGCTCTCCCCCGTGCACGACGCGCACGGCTCGGTCGTCAACATCTCGGCGATCGAGCGCGTCGTCACCGCCCGGGCCCGCACCGAGGCGCGCTTCCGCGACCTGGTCGAGGCTGCCCCCGACGCGATCGTGATCGTCGACGACAGTGGCCTCATCACGTTGGTCAACGCTCAGACCGAGCTGCTCTTCGGCCACGACCGCGACCGGCTCGTCGGACAACCCATCGAGATCCTGGTCCCGCGGCGCTTCCGCGACCGACATCCCGCCCACCGTCGGGCCTACGCCCACAGCCCGCGGACCCGCCCCATGGGCGCCACCCTCGAGCTGGCCGCGCTGCACGCCGACGGGCGCGAGTTCCCGGTCGAGATCTCCCTGTCCCCGCTCGCCGCCGACAGTGACGTGACCTACGCAGCGACCATCCGCGACGTCACGCAGCGCAAGGCCGCCGAGTCGAAGTTCCGCGGTCTGCTCGAGGCTGCCCCGGACGCCATCGTCGGCGTCGACTCGGCCGGGCGCATCGTCCTGGTCAACGCCCAGACCGAGGCACTCTTCGGGTACGCGCGCGAAGAGCTCATCGGACAGCTGGTCGAGGTGCTGGTGCCGGAGGCGATGCGCGCAACGCACCCGGCACGGCGCGAGGGCTACTTCACCGAGCCCCGCACCCGCGAGATGGGTGAGGGCCTCGACCTCGTCGCCCGACGCAAGGACGGCAGCGAGTTCCCCGTGGAGATCTCCCTGTCCTCCATCGAGACCGAGGACGGCATCCTGGTCTCGGCCGCCATCCGCGACGTCACCGAGCGCAAGCGCGCCGCCGCCCGGTTCCAGGGGCTCGTCGAGGCTGCTCCCGACGCGATGGTCATCCTCGACGAGGACGGGCGCATCTCGTTGGTCAACGCCCAGACGGTCAAGCTGTTCGGCTTCGAGCGTGAGGACCTGATCGGCCAGCAGGTCGAGGTGATGGTGCCTCACCGCTTCCGCGGTCGGCACCCCAACCACCGCCGTGAGTACAGCGCCAACCCGCGCGTGCGCGGCATGGGCACCGGCCTCGAGCTCTTCGGACTGCGCCGTGACGGCACCGAGTTCCCGATCGAGATCTCGCTCTCGCCGCTCGAGACGGAGTCCGGGGTGAGCATCTCCGCCGCCATCCGCGACGTCACCGAGCGCAAGCGTGCCGAGGAGGCACAGTCAGCGGCCTACGCCCAGGAGCGCGAGGCGAGCGCGCGACTGCGCGAGGTCGACCGGCTGCGCACCGACTTCATCTCGACGGTCTCGCACGAGCTGCGCACACCGCTGACGGCGATCAAGGGTTTCGCCGAGTTCCTCTCCGGTGCCTGGGACGACACGCCCGAGGAGCGCAAGATCGACCTCGTCAAGCGGATCCTGCTGGCCGGCGTCCGCCTCGACAGCCTCATCCAGGACCTTCTCGACTTCTCCCGCCTCGAGCGCGGACAGCTGGCGATGCGGCCTGAGTCGCTCGACCTCAGCGAGCTGCTCGAGGAGATGATCGGACGCGCCGAGCCCATCCTCGAGGCCCACCGCGTGCAGCGCGACGTGGCCCCGCAGCTCACGGTGCACGCCGACCGGACCGCGATGATCCGGGTGCTCGACAACCTGCTGAGCAACGCCGTGAAGTTCTCCCCGCCCGGGTCGGAGATCACCTTCTCGGCAGCAGCAGACGGCGACACCGTGGTGATCGAGGTCAGTGACCAGGGCATCGGCATCACCGAGGAGGAGCAGCCGAAGGTCTTCGACCGCTTCTACCGCGTGGCCGAGTCCTCGGGACGGCCCGGCACCGGCATCGGGCTCGCCATCGTCAAGGAGTTCGTCCAGGCCCAGGACGGCTCGATCTCGGTGCGCTCCGACCCCGGCCAGGGCAGCACGTTCGTCGTCCGGGTGCCGGTCGGAGCCTGACCCGGCGCTCGACGTCTGCTCCGCCTACGAGCCCGCACACACCAGGTCGACGATCCGACGGGCCAGCTCGGGACCGCAGTCCTCCTGCACGAAGTGGCTGCCCTCCAGCCGCGCGTGAGCCTGCCCGGCGGCCCCGGGCACGTGCGCCTGGAGCGGCCGGTCCCCCTTGCCGAGGATCGGGTCCTGGTGCCCGAAGAGCGTCAGGAAGGGCCGCTCGAAGCCTCCGAGCCCGGCCCAGGCGTCCTGGTTGGCCGGCATCGCCGGGTCGCTCGCACTGGTCGGCACCAGCCGCGGGAAGGCCCGTGCCCCGGCCTGGTGGCGGCGGCTCGGGAACGGGGCGTCGTACGCCGCCCGCTCGGCGCGGGTGAGTGAGCGGGCGCTCCCGAGGTCGACGATCCGACCGGTCGGGAAGACGGGCGAGAACCGCGCGAAGGCGCGCCAGGCGCGGAAGGCCGCGTTGTCGGAGACCTGGCCGGCCGGCAGGAAGCCGTTGCCGACCACGATTCGTGCGAAGCGGTCGGGGTCGAGTCCGGCGATGCGCAGACCGATGAGCGAGCCCCAGTCCTGGCAGAAGAGGGTGAGGTCGCGCAGCGCGAGCTGGTCGAGCAGCTCGGTCACCCAGTCGACGTGGCGGGCGTAGGTGTAGTCGCCGAGGTCGGCCGGCTTGTCGGAACGGCCGAAGCCGATCAGGTCGGGGGCCACCACGCGGAGTCCGGCATCGACGACCGGACCGATCATGTGGCGGTAGAGATAGCTCCACGTCGGCTCCCCGTGGAGCATCAGCACGACGGGGGCGTCGCGCGGGCCCTCGTCGACGTAGGCCATCCGGAGGCCGCCGCTCAGGTCGGCGTACTGCGGTCTCCACGGGAAGTCGGGCAGGTCGTCGAAGCGGTCGTCGGGGGTGCGCAGGATCTCCACACCCAGCACGCTAGCGCCGACCCGGCGCGGCCGGACGACACGTCCAGGTGGCGCCGGCGGCCGCTACACTTCGTTGCCTCATGCAACCAGTTCTCGGAGCCGCTCCCCCGACGCCGCGGGCCGACCGTCGCCGTCAGCGCGTCACCTTCGCCGTCCTGGCCGTCTCCGTCTCCTCCTTCGCGCTCCTCCAGTCGCTGATCGTGCCCGTGCTGGCCACGATCCAGGCGCAGTACGACACCGACCAAGCCACCGTCACCTGGGTGCTCACCGGCTACCTGCTCTCCGCCTCCATCGCGACCCCGATCCTCGGACGCGTCGGCGACGCCGTCGGCAAGAAGAAGGTGCTCGTCGCGACGCTGGTCCTGCTCGCGCTGGGGTCGCTGCTCGCCGCACTCGCCCCGACGATCGGCTGGCTCATCGCGGCGCGCGTCGTCCAGGGCCTCGGCGGCGGTGTGATGCCGCTGGCGTTCGGGATCATCCGCGACGAGTTCGACGACCAGGTGACCTTCGCGCTGAGCGTCATCGCCTCACTGACCGCGGTCGGCTTCGGGTTCGGCATCGTCGTGGCCGGTCCGATCGTCGACGGGCTCGGCTACCACTGGCTCTTCTGGCTGCCGATGATCGTGACGGCCCTGGCTGCGGTCGCGGCGTTCGTCCTCGTGCCGGAGTCGCCCTCCCGCACGCCCGGGGGCGTGCCGCTGCTGCCGGCGGCACCGCTCGCCCTCACGCTCGTGGCGCTGCTGCTCGCCGTCAGCCAAGGCAACAAGTGGGGCTGGGGCTCCCCCGCCGTCCTCGGCCTGCTCGCCGCGGCGGTCGTGATCGGCACGCTGTGGGTGCGCGTCGAGACGCGCGTCGCGGTGCCGATGATCGACATGCGGATGATGCGGCTGCGCGGGGTGTGGACGACCAACCTCGTCGCCTTCTTCGTCGGGTTCGGCACGTTCGCCTCGTTCGGGTTCCTGCCGCAGCTGCTGCAGACCCCGCCCTCGGCCGGCTACGGCTTCGACGCCACCATCAGCGAGTCCGGGCACCTGCTCCTGCCCAGCGCGCTCGCGAGCTTTCTCGTGGGCTTCACCACCGCCCGCCTGATCGGCTGGGTCGGCGCACGGCGGGTCATCGCCACCGGCACGCTGATCAGTGCCGCTGCCTTCGCCTCGGTCGCGCTGTTCCACGACGAGAAGTGGCAGCTCTACCTCGCCACCACGACCCAGGGCCTCGGCTCCGGGCTGGTCTTCTCCTCGTTGGCCGGCGTCGTCATCGCCAGCGTGCCGCGGGCGCAGACCGGCGTCGCCAGCGGGATGAACGCCAACATCCGAACGATCGGCGGGTCGATGGGCTCGGCAGTGATGGCGGGGGTGCTCACCGCCTCGCTGGGGCCGGGCGGGTTCCCCGACGAACGCGGCTACACGATCGGCTTCGCGCTGCTCGCCGTCGGCATGCTCGCCGCGACCGTGGCCGCGGCGTACCTGCCCGACGACCGCTCCTCACGACCGGCCCGCCGCACCCGCTCGGCGCTGGCCGACGCCGACAACGCCGAGCTCGGCTACCTGCCGGCCGCCCCCGCACCCCAGTAGCCGACGGTGGCGCACCAGTGCCGTACGCCGTGACCATCATGTGACCACGGCGTACGGCGCTCTTGAACGATCCGGAACATGGCGATCTCTGAGCGCCGTTGATGACGAAGCCCGGTGACCCTTCGGGGCGGCCTGCACTCCCGTCACCGGGCTTCGTCGACGGCTCGTTCCTCGCCCTGCTCAGCCTCCGCGCGTGTCGCGGGCGCTAGCTGCGGATCCGCACCTTGCGCACCAGGTTCTTGCGGATCTGCTTGTCGGTCCACGAGAAGCGGACCCACTTGCCGGCGCCGAAGAGGCGCGTCTGGTCGGTCGAGTACGGCGAGGCAGGGTCCTCGTCCTGGCTGTAGGTCAGGATCGTGCGCGGCGAGAGCCGGCCCTTCTTGAGGAAGGCGATCGACTGGATGTGCGAGGACCCGTAGGTCACCGAGCGGTAGCGGCCCAGGTTGGTGACCGGACCCCGCGAGGCCAGGGCGTTGGCGTTGCCCACCGAGTCACCGGTGCCGCCGCCGAGGCCGATCGGCGGAGCGCCCGGGTCTCCGGCGACCTGGAGGTCGCCCCAGGCCTTGTCGAACGGGATCTTGCGATCGCGCAGCGAGTCGATGGCGTCCTGCATCGCCGAGATCACCCGCGGGCTGCCGGTGTTGAGGTCACGCGGGGTGTTGAGCGGGTCCGAGACCGAGAACTGCGTGCGCCACAGCTCGCTGTCGGCGGGGACACGCGCGATGAACTCCTCGAACAGGTGGGTGCCGACGGAGGTGCGCTCGGAGCGTCGGTCCCAGGCCTTCAGGACCGCGCAGGCCTCGGTCTCGCCGGTGGCGTCGCAGACGTCGTCCAGGGCGCCGTCCTCGCTCATCACCTCGGCTGCGCGCAGGCGGTTGGCGTGCTGGTGAGCGGCCAGCGAGCGAGGCGTCTCCTTGCGGCTCCCCTTGAGCCGGTCGATGACGTACTGCGAGACCATCCGGGTGCGCATCGTGCGGTCGCACTGCTCGCAGCCGATGATCGTGGCGAAGCCCTCGAGCCGCTCGGCGGGGTTGGGCAGCCAGTAGGAGTCGTTGGCGTTCATCACCCAGTCGCGACGCACGGTCGACGGCAGGTTCTCGGGCCCGAAGATGCCGGGACGCTGAGCATCGGAGTCGGTGCCCCACGCGCAGGTGGTGTCGGCCGTGGTGCCGTCGAGTCCGGGCAGGCCGGCGAGCTCGTCGAGCAGGGCGCCGACCGGGGTCAGGCAGCGGTTCTTCAGCTCATTGGGCACGTTCGGGACGACGGAGTGGTCGGCGTAGAGCGCGTTGCCGTCGCGGTCGGCTGCGGTGGTGTTGACCCACGGCATCCCGCCGGCGGCGTCCTGACGGCGCAGCAGGTCGCGCACGTTCTTCGCCTTGCCCATCTGCAGGAAGGTGTCGATGGTGCGCAGGTGCTCGGCGTTGGCGTCGCGGATCGCCCACACGCTGGTGACCGACCACGGCGTGAAGGTGGCCGGGGAGTCGAACACGTAGCCCTGGTCGGTGCGGTAGAGGTCCTCGGTGACGGTCTCGAAGCCGCCGCCGGCCTTGCGGACCTTGACCTCCACGACGCGTCGCTCCAGCTCACGCGGGCCCGAGTCGGTCAGGTAGGTCGTCTGCCCGACCAGCTTGTACTCGTAGGGCGTGAAGCGGAAGGCCGTCGAGACGGTGTGGCTCCAGGCGACGTCGTTGTTGAAGCCGATGTTGACGACCGGCGAGCCGACCAGCGAGGCGCCGGCGACGTCGTACCTGCCCGGGATCGTGAGGTGCTGCTGGGTGAAGTGGTAGCGCCCGAACCACGGGAAGTGCGGGTTGCCGAGCAGCATCCCCTTGCCCGTGGTGGTCTCGCCGCCGCCGATGGCGGTCGCGTTGGAGCCGAACGGGCTCTCGGGGTCCTTGCCGAGCGCCTTGAGCAGCGCGTCGCGCTCGGCGGCGTCGTACGACGAAGCACGCAGCGGGATGTCGGGGAGGCCCGGGTCGCTGGGGCTCGGCGGGTCGGCGTCGACGATCTCCTTGACGAAGACGCCCGCTGAGGCGAGCAGGTTGGCGAGGTAGACGCCATACCAGACGTCGATCGCCTTGGCGTTCGGCTTGAGGTAGCCGTCGCCCTTGCAGTCGGGGTCGGTGACCTTGTTGGTGCGCAGCCACTTGTTGATGCCAGCGACGTAGCCCTTGACCATGGCCTTGGCCTGCTTCTCCGGCCCGGCGTCGGACTTGAGCAGCTTTTCCACGACGCGGCGGTTGCGGAGATCGGTGACGAAGGCGTCGACCTGCAGGTTGGACGCCGTCAGGGTGACGTAGTCGGTGTAGGTGCCCTCGGCGCCGAACCAGCGCGAGCGCTCGCCGCGGCCGGTCACCAGGGTGTCGGCCAGCGTGCAGATCGAGGCCTGGGCCGCGCCGTAGCCGCTGCCGAAGCCGAGTGAGCCGAAGTTCGTGGCGGTGATGTGCGGGATGCCGTGCTCGGTGAAGCGCACCGAGGCGTCGTACCGCTTCTTGCCCTTCGGCTTGGCGGTCAGCGGAGCGAGGGCTGCTGAGGTCGGGGGGTGGGCAAGGGCCTGGGTGTGGACCGGGGACGTCGCCGTGGCCGTGGCACCGGGCAGCGAGACCGCCACCGGCACCATCGAGCACGCGACGACCATGGCGGTCAGTCTGCGCATGCCTGCTCAACTGCCGAGTGTGACGCGGGTTACGGCTTGTTAACCGACGGGTCGCGCAGAGCTAGAGATAGAGGCCGGCGGACTCGTCGCCGAGCCGGTCGGCCGCCACGGCGTGCACGTCGCGCTCGCGCATGACGACGTAGACCTCCGCGTTGACCTCGACCTCGGCCTTGTCCTCGGGGTCGAAGAGCACTCGGTCACCCACCTCGACGGCGCGTGCGTGCGGTCCGACGGCAGCGACCTTGGCCCACGACAGGCGCCGGGCCCCCATCGCCGCGGTCGCGGGGATCACGATGCCGCCGCTGGAGCGACGCTCGCCGGCCTCGTCGTCGAGCTCGCACAGGATGCGGTCGTGCAGCATCTTGATCGGCTGCTTGTCAGCCATGGGTGCAGCTGACCACTAGTTGGTGATCTTGCGGACCACGACGAACAGCACGATGGTGCCGACCACGCCGCCGACGGTCTTGAGGATGTTGTCGGTGCGCGGCTCGCCGGTGGTGACGTCGACGTAGTGCGCCTTGATGTCGGCGACCTGTCGGCTCACGATCGTCTTGGGAGACGAGCGGTAGAGCAGCTGGTCGATCGTCGTGGCGAGGCGCTCGCGCGTCTCCTCGATCTCACGGGCGAGGTCGTCTGCTTCTTTGCTCACGCGCGCAGGCTATCAATCGTCACTGCGACCACCAGCCCCCGGCCGCACGACGGTGCGCGGGTCGAACCCGAACGGCAGCTCGAGGCGGTGACGGCGCATCAGGTCGTCGTCGGTGAGCACGTCGTACGTCGTCCCGTCGGCGACCACGTGACCGTCGCTCAGCACGACCGAGCGCGGGCAGAGCTCGAGGGCGTAGGGCAGGTCGTGGGTGACCATCAGGACCGTCACGTCGAGCGAGCGCAGGATGTCGGCGAGCTCGCGGCGCGAGGCCGGGTCGAGGTTGGACGACGGCTCGTCGAGCACCAGGATCTCCGGCTCCATGGCCAGCACGGTGGCCACGGCGACCCGGCGCCGCTGGCCGAAGGAGAGGTGGTGCGGAGGGCGGTCGGCGAAGTCGGCCATCCCGACCAGGTCGAGCGCCGTCATCACCCGGGCGTCGAGCGCAGCGCCCTTGAGCCCGAGATTGGCCGGCCCGAACCCGACGTCGGCGCGCACGGTGCCCATGAAGAGCTGGTCGTCGGGGTCCTGGAAGACGATGCCGACGCGGCGCCGGATCTCCTGGAGGTGCTCCTTCGCGACCGGCATCCCGCTGACGGCGACCGAGCCGGCTCCCGCGGTGAGGATGCCGTTGAGGTGCAGCACGAGGGTGGTCTTGCCGGCGCCGTTGGGGCCCAGCAGGGCCACTCGCTCGCCCTCGTGGACGTGGAGGTCGACCCCGGCAAGGGCCTGGTGGCCGTCGGGATAGGCGTAGGCGAGGCCGCGGACCTTGAGGACGGGAGTGCTCACTGGGGCCTCACAGGGGCATCGTTCCGGTGTAGCCGCGCGAGAGCATCGCCAGGTGCACGCGCTCGCCACGCTCGTAGGAACGGATGAACAGGGCGCCGAACGACTTCGCGAGCACCGGCCAGTGCCGCGGGTTGCGGGCCTCGAACCCGCGCGAGACCCGGGCGACGTGCATGCGGCGCAGCTCCTCGGTGACCACCGACAGGTAGCGGATCATGAACGCCATGATCTGCACGAGCATGCTCGGCAGGTGCAGCCGCTCGAGGCCCTTGAGCAGGGCCTGCGGCTCGGTGGTGGCGGCCAGCGTCAGGCTGGCGATCACGCCGAGCGTCGCGGTCGCGAGCAGTCCGAACCCGGCGAGCAGTCCCGACTCCGAGAGGCTGAGGCCGAGCACCTCGATGCGCGGGCCGCGGGCGACGAAGGGCAGCAGCAGGGCGAAGAACACGAACGGCACCTCGACGACCATCCGCTTGAGGATGTACGTCGGCGGCACGTGCGAGAGCGCGATGACGGCCAGCAGCACGAGCAGGTAGGCGCCGAACGCCGCGAACCAGTCGTCGGGCGTGGCCACGACCATGATCATGAAGCCCAGCAGCGCCAGGACCTTCAGGTGCGCCGGTGCCCGGTGCACCGGTGAGTGGCCGTGGAAGTGCAGCAGGTGGCCGTGCTCGCCGCCCACGCGATCAGGCCGACGTGTTGGTCGTCGAGGGGGCGGCGGCCGAGGTGCTGGTCGAATCGGAGGCGTCGTTCGCGACCTCGCCCTCCTCGGGCGTGCGGCGTCGTACGACGTAGGTCAGCGCGGTGCCGAGCCCGAGCACGACCAGCACGCCCACGACTCCGGCGACCCCGACCGAGGCGCGTTCGCTGTCGAGTCCGGCGTCGTAGTCGGCCAGCGGACCGTCGCCGGCCGAGTGGTCGCCTGCGGTGTCGCTGAAGCCCTGCTCCTCAGCCACGGACTCGAGCCCGTCGGGGCTGCCGGAGGCGTAGAAGCTGGCGAAGCCGGCGAGGAGCAGCGAGACGAGCAGCACGCCCGCGGCGAGCGCCTTGTTGCCGGGGCGCTTCCTGCCATTCATGCCAGTCATGCGGGGACCTCGGTGGATGACGTGGGGGTGCTCCTGATGACCAGCTCGCGCTTCTCGAGCACCCGCCGGGCGCCGTACACGAGGTCGGGCCGGACGGCCAGGATGCTGCCGACGGCCAGGAACGTGATCGCAGCCTCGCCGATGCCGATCAGCACGTGCACGCCGAGCATGGCCGTGGCCAGCGCGGCGATCGAGATGTCGGCGGTGCCGCCGACGGCGTAGAGGCCGACGAAGACCATCGAGGCGACGGGGACGCTGAGGAAGGCGCCGGCGGCGGCGCAGATCGGGACCATCGCGGTCTTCTTGGGCAGGACCATCTGCAGCGCACGGAAGACGCCCCAGCCCACCACGGCCGTGGCGAGCGCCACCAGCACGACGTTCGTGCCGAGGGCGGTGATGCCGCCGTCCGCGAAGAGCAGGGCCTGCACGAGCAGGACGGTGCCGACGCAGAGCACCCCGGTCCACGGACCGACGAGCACCGCGGCGATCGCTCCTCCCATGAGGTGCCCGCTCGTGCCGGAGACGACGGGGAAGTTGAGCATCTGGGCGGCGAAGACGAAGGCCGCGACCAGGCCGACGAGTGGCGCCGTGCGGTCGTCCAGCTCACCGCGGGCCTTGCGCAGCGAGACACCGATGACCGCAGCCGCGACCACCCCGGTCGCCACCGAGGTCGGCGCGTCGAAGAATCCGTCGGGCACGTGCACGGGGCGACTCCTGGGCTCAGTAGGTTGGGAGCGATTGATTGATCAGCCTACGTTGTTGCAAGACGTTCGCAACAACCTACCGTTCCGGATTGGAGCCATCTCGTGAGCACTGCTTCGCGCCTGTCGACCGGCGACGCCGCCCCCGACTTCACCCTCGCCGACGACACCGGCGCGGAGGTCTCCTTGAGCGGGCTCCGCGGTCGCAAGGTGGTCGTGTACTTCTACCCCGCCGCGATGACGCCGGGCTGCACCAAGCAGGCCTGCGACTTCAGCGACTCCCTCGACTCGTTGAGGTCCGAGGGATACGAGGTGCTCGGCATCTCCCCCGACAAGCCGGAGAAGCTCGCGAAGTTCCGCGAGAAGGAGGGGCTCGGGATCACCCTGCTCTCCGACCCCGACAAGTCGGTCATGGACGCCTACGGCGCGTTCGGCGAGAAGAAGCTCTACGGCAAGGTCGTCCAGGGCGTCATCCGCTCGACGTTCGTCGTCGACGAAGAGGGCAAGATCGCCCTCGCGCAGTACAACGTCAAGGCGACCGGCCACGTCGCCAAGCTGCGTCGCGACCTCGGTCTCGACTGACGTTCGGTCGGACGCAGTGCGCTGACACAATGATCTCGACGCCCCTCGGGGCGTCGCGCCGAAGTGGTGGAATTGGCAGACACGCGGCACTTAGGATGCCGTGCCCCAGGGCGTGCGGGTTCAAGTCCCGCCTTCGGCACCCGTCGCAGCGCTCAGGTGTGCGCGAGGCCGCCGAGCATGAGCCAGGGCAGCAGCAGGCTCAGCGCGGCGGCGATCAGCAGGTAGCCCATCAGGGCGAGGAACGAGAGCCGGCCCGAGCCCCAGACGAGCGCGGCGATGGTGGCCCCCGCGGCGCCGAGGGCCAGTACGGCGAGCAGGGCAGTCATGCCGAGCGGTCCGTCGGTGCTCATCAGGGCCAGCAGCCCCAGGAAGGCCGCGAGCGGGGCAAGGAGCGCGACTGCCACCAGGGCGAGACCGGCCTGGCCTCCGGGTGAGGACCGCGGCGCGCTGTCGTCCGCGCGGGGCAGAGCCAGCGGTCGACGTTCGTCGGTCATGGCGGTGCAACGAGGCACCACCGGCCGAGGTCA
Source organism: Nocardioides sp. (assembly GCF_034670285.1). Classification (GTDB taxonomy): domain Bacteria; phylum Actinomycetota; class Actinomycetes; order Propionibacteriales; family Nocardioidaceae; genus Nocardioides. The sequence continues at coordinate 12,807 of NZ_JAXMNS010000040.1, forward strand.
CGCCGCCGTCCGACGGCCGGACGGTGTCAGCGCGCGAGGAAGTCGGCGAGCTGCGGAGCGAGGTCGCGCAGCGCGTGGCCGCGGTGCGAGATGGCGTCCTTGTCGTCGCGGGACAGCTCGGCGGTGGTGAGGCCGGGACGCTCGTCGGTGACGAACAGCACGTCGTAGCCGAACCCGCCCTCGCCGCGCACCTCGCGCAGGATCGTGCCGTCCATCCGGCCCTCGACGACGAGCTCGCGACCGTCGGGCGTCACCACCGCGACCGCACAGACGAAGTGCGCGCCCCGCCGTACGTCGGGCACGTCGGCGAGCTGGGCCAGGAGCAGCTCGTTGTTGCGGGCGTCGTCCTTGGGAGGACCGGCCCACCTGGCCGAGAGCACTCCCGGCATGCCGTTGAGCGCGTCGACGCACAGACCGCTGTCGTCGGCGACCGTCGCCAGCCCGGTGGCTGCGACGCCCGCGCGGGCCTTGAGCAGCGCGTTGCCGGCGAAGGTCGGCTCGTCCTCGACGGGCTCGTCGTAGGCCGCGACACCGTCGAGCCCCACGATCTCGACCCCGGGGAGGTGAGCGGCGATGATCCGCTCCATCTCGCCGATCTTCTTGGCGTTGCGCGACGCCAGGTGCAGGCGCGTCACGGAAGCACTCATGCGCCGAGCGACTCCTGCTGCAGTCGGGTCAGGTCGGCGCAGCCCTTCTCGGCCAGGGTGAGCAGCGCGTCGAGCTCGGCGCGGTCGAAGG
>NZ_JAXMNS010000041.1:0-13473 GCF_034670285.1 Nocardioides sp.
TTCCGATCTTCCTCGACGAGCTCGCCCAGGATCATCAGATAGCTGCGCCCCAGCCCGCCGAGCTCGGCGAGCTCGATGGCGGGCAGCACCAGGGCGCGCACGACCGAGACGAGGTCGTCGTCGGGGCATTCGCGCGCCGCGGCGATCAGCTCCTGCTCGCGGGCGGCGAGGGCGTCCAGGGGCTGCTCGAGGACGGCGACGAGCATCCCGGTGCGCGAGCCGAAGTGGTAGTGGACCGCACCCCGGTTGCGCTGCCCCGCCTGCCGGGTGATCTCGAGCAGGGACGCCGTGTGGACGCCGTGCTCGGCGAACCCGCGCGTCGCCGCCTCGATGAGGCGTTGCCGCGTCTCCTCCGCGGGACCCATCAGATGCCCGGCACGATCCGACCCAGGAGGTCACCCATCCGGGTCGCGGCCGAGCGGCCCGCCTCGAGGACCTCCTCGTGGTTGAGCGGCTCGCCGCTGATGCCCGCGGCCAGGTTGGTGACCAGGCTGATGCCCAGCACCTCCATGCCGGCCTCGCGGGCCGCGATCGCCTCGAGCGTCGTGCTCATGCCGACCAGCGTGCCGCCGATGGCGCGCACCATGCCGATCTCGGCCGGGGTCTCGTAGTGAGGCCCGGGGAACTGCACGTAGATCCCCTCGTCGAGACTCGGGTCGACCTCGCGGCACATCGCACGCAGTCGGCTGGAGTAGAGGTCGGTGAGGTCGACGAAGTTCGCGCCCTCGATCGGCGACCGGCCGGTGAGGTTGATGTGGTCGCTGATGAGCACCGGCGTGCCGGGCGACCAGGTGTCCTTGAGGCCACCGCACCCGTTGGTGAGCACGATGGCCCGGCAGCCGGCCGCGGCGGCGGTGCGCACACCGTGCACGACAGCGGAGACGCCCTTGCCCTCGTAATAGTGGGTGCGGCTCAGGAAGACGAGCAGCCGCTTGTCGCCGGCCCGCACCGAGCGGATCTTGCCGGAGTGCCCGGCCACGGCTGCCGCGGAGAAGCCGGGCAGGTCGGTGGTCGAGATCTCGGCCGTGGCCTCGCCCAGCGCGTCGACGGCCGGCAGCCAGCCGCTGCCCAGGACCAGGGCGACGTCGTGGCGCTCGATGCCCGTCAGCTCGGCGAGGGCGGCAGCAGCCTCTGAGGCCAGGGCTGCGGAGTCGTGGGTGGTGGTGGAGTCGGTCACTCTGTGGAGCCTAGAGCGTGTGGGGGCGCGACTACAGACCGGTCGAGCGGCACGGGCGGCGACGCAGCCCCGCGACGTAGTCGTCCGGGGCGTCAGCGGCCTCGGCGGAGTCGGCCAGGATCCCGAGCGTCACGGCGGACGGCAGTCCGCCCTCGAAGGCGTCGAGCACGTAGGTCCAGGCGACGACCTCGCCGGTCAAGGTCGAGATCCGCACCTTGGCCTTGCGGTAGAGACCGGAGTCGGCCTGCTCGACCTGGTCGAGCGCCGACTCGTCCTGGCTCGGCACGTCGTAGACGGCCACGAAGACCTGCTCGAACGGGTCCTGCACGATCGTGGACAGGGCGCCGTCCCAGCCGTGCTCCTCGCCGCCGAAGGTGAGTCGCCACCCCTCCAGCCAGCCGGTGGTGCGCAGTGGTGAGTGCGGGCAACGCTCGCTCATCCGCGCAGGATCGAGGTTGGTCCCGTAGGCGGCGTACAACGTCACACCCCAGAGACTAGTGGGCGACGTGAGTCGAGCGGCTCAGGACACTAGGGTGGACCCCGTGAGCCACTTCGATGTCCTTGTTCTCGGTGCCGGCCCCGGTGGGTACGTCGCTGCAATCCGCGCAGCCCAGCTCGGCAAGTCCGTTGCCGTGGTGGAGGAGAAGTACTGGGGCGGTGTGTGCCTCAACGTGGGATGCATCCCGTCCAAGGCGCTCCTCAAGAACGCTGAGCTGTCCCACGTGCTCACGCACGAGAAGGACAAGTTCGGTATCGAGGGCGACGCCACGATGTCCTTCGGCCCGACGCACAAGCGTTCGCGCCAGGTCAGCGCCGGCATCGTCAAGGGCGTCCACTTCTTGATGAAGAAGAACAAGATCACCGAGATCGACGGCTGGGGCACCCTGACCGGCCCCACGTCGCTGGACGTGAAGAACAAGGACGGCGAGACCACGTCCTACACCTGCGACGACCTGATCCTGGCCACCGGCGCGAAGGTGCGTCTGGTGCCGGGCGTCGAGCTCAGCGAGAACGTCGTCACCTACGAGGAGCAGATCCTCGACGAGAACCTGCCCGGCTCGATCATCATCGGCGGGTCCGGGGCGATCGGTGTCGAGTTCGCCTACGTCATGAAGAACTTCGGCGTCGACGTCACCATCGTCGAGTTCGTCGACCGCATGGTGCCGACCGAGGACGAGGCGGTCTCCAAGGAGCTCGCCAAGCACTACAAGAAGCTCGGCGTGAAGGTGCTGACCTCCACGGCGGTCAAGAACGTCGAGGACACCGGCTCGGGCGTGAAGGTCACCGTGGCTCCGGCCGGCGGCGGCGACGAGAAGGTCCTCGAGGCCGACAAGTTCCTCGCGGCGTTCGGCTTCGCACCGCGGCTCGAGGGCTACGGCCTCGAGGCGACGGGTGTCGAGACCACCGAGCGCGGCGCCATCGCGATCGACGAGCGCGGCCGCACCAACGTCGAGCACGTCTACGCGATCGGTGACGTCACCGGCAAGCTGATGCTCGCCCACGTCGCCGAGGCCATGGGCATCGTGGCGGCCGAGACGATCGCGGACGCCGAGACCATGGAGATCGACTTCGACATGATCCCGCGCGCGACCTACTGCCAGCCCCAGATCGCCTCCTTCGGCTACTCCGAGGCGCAGGCCAAGGACAAGGGCTACGACGTCAAGACCTCGACGTTCCCCTTCTCGGCCAACGGCAAGGCCCAGGGCCTCGGCGACACCGCCGGCTTCGTCAAGATCGTCGCCGACGCCGAGCACAACGAGATCATCGGCGCCCACCTGATCGGCCCCGACGTCACCGAGCTGCTGCCGGTGCTGACGCTGGCCCAGCAGTGGGACCTCACGGCCGACGAGGTGGCGCGCAACGTCTTCGCCCACCCGACGCTGGGTGAGTCGGTCAAGGAAGCCATCCACGGCATCGCCGGCCACATGATCAACTTCTGATCAAGCGAGCAGCAGGTCGCGAGGCACGAGCGAGCTGCGTCGGCGAGACGAGGTTGAGCAAGTCCTGCGGCTGAGCCTGCGAAGTCGCGACGGGCGCGTCGAAACCCGGTGAGAAGACAAGCAGCCTGAAGTGGGGTCGAACCCCAGCGATACGAAAGGCACCTGACATGAGCGGCGGACCCGAGTCCAACAAGGTCGTCATCCTCGGCGGAGGCCCCGGCGGCTACGAGGCAGCCCACGTGGCCGCGCAGCTCGGCGCCGACGTGACGATCGTCGACTCCGACGGCATCGGCGGCTCCGCGGTGCTGACCGACTGTGTGCCGAGCAAGACGCTCATCGCCACGGCCGAGCTGATGAGCGAGGTCGCCGGTGCGGCCGAGCTCGGGGTCAACTTCAGCGACTCCGAGGGCGATGCGGCCACGAGCCTGCGTGTCGACCTGGGGCGCGTCAACGCCCGGGTCAAGCGACTCGCAGCCGACCAGTCCGGCGACATCGCGCGGCGCCTCGACAAGGACGGCGTCCGCGTCGTCCAGGGCCGCGGTCGCCTCGACGGACCCGGTCGGGTCGTCGTCGGCGACGACTCGTACGACGCCGATGCGGTGCTCATCGCGACCGGGGCGGCGCCGCGCACCTTGCCGACGGCCCAGCCCGACGGCGAGCGCATCCTCACCTGGGAGCAGGTCTACGACCTCACCGAGGTGCCCACCGAGCTGATCGTGGTGGGCTCCGGGGTCACCGGTGCCGAGTTCGCCAGTGCTTACCTCGCCCTCGGCGTCCCCGTCACGCTGGTCTCCTCGCGCGACCGGGTGCTGCCCGGCGAGGACGCCGACGCCTCCCTGGTGCTGGAGGAGGTCTCGAAGCGTCGCGGGATGACGGTGCTGTCGAAGTCGCGCATGGAGTCGGTTACCCGCGACGGCGACGTCGTCACGGTGACGCTCACCGACGGCCGCAGCGTCCAGGGCTCGCACTGCATCCTCGCGCTCGGCTCGGTGCCCAAGACCGACGACCTCGGCCTCGAGGAGGCCGGGGTGATCCTCAAGGACGGCGGCTTCGTCAACGTCGACCGCGTCTCCCGCACCTCGGCGCGCGGTGTGTACGCCGCCGGCGACTGCACCGGCGTGCTGATGCTCGCCAGCGTCGCGGCGATGCAGGGCCGGATCGCGATGTGGCACTTCCTGGGCGACACCGTGCACCCGCTGGACCTGAAGAAGGTCTCCTCCAACGTCTTCACCGCTCCCGAGATCGCCACGGTCGGCTGGTCACAGGAGTCCGTCGACGCCGGCGAGATGCAGGCCGAGTCGGTGATGCTCCCGCTGTCGGGCAACGCCCGCGCCAAGATGCAGGGGGTGCGCGACGGCTTCGTCAAGCTGTTCTGCCGCCCCGGCACCGGCATCGTCGTCGGGGGAGTGGTGGTGGGCCCGCGGGCCTCCGAGCTGATCCACCCGGTCGCGATCGCGGTGGCGGAGTCGCTCACCGCCGACCAGCTCGCCCAGACCTTCACGGTCTACCCGTCGATGAGTGGCTCGGTCGCCGAGGCCGCCCGGAGGCTGCACCGGTTCTGAGGCGTCGGCGCTAGCCGTCCAGCAGGGCGGCGAGGCGGCTGATCTCGCCGTGCTGGGTCGCGATGACGTCCGTGGCCATCTCGCGGACCCGGACGTCCTCGCCGGTGCGCACGAGGGTGTCGGCCATGGCGATCGCACCCTGGTGGTGCGCGATCATCCCGGTGAGGAAGAGCTCGTCGAACGCTGCTCCGTCGGCGTCCTCGAGAGCCTGCATCTGGGTCGGCGAGAGCATGCCCTGCATACCGGCCATGCCTGTCATGTCGGACATGTTGGGCATGTCGGGCATGTCGGGCATGTCGGGCATGGCAGAGACGGCCTCGAGGTCGGCGAGCATGGGCTCGGGCAGGTCGTGCCGGACCAGCCAGGCGACCATGGCGATGATCTCGCGGCTCTGGCCCCGGTCGATCGACCGGGCGATCGCGAGGACCTGTCGGTCCTCGGCGCGCGTCTCGGCGAGGTCGGCGAGGTCGAGGGCCTGCCGGTGGTGGGCGATCATCATCGTCAGGTAGCCGGCGTCGGCGACGTTCCAGTCGGCCGACTCCGGCGGGGTCGGGATCACGCCGGGTGAATCCAGATGTGACCCCGCGTGCGAGGACTCGCCCGTAGGCTGCTCCCCAGAACAACCTGATAGCGCCAGGAACAGCCCGACGCCGACCAGTCGAGCCACGAGAGTGGTCGATCGTCGACGGGGAGGCGGCACCTGGTCGAGATTACCGTGGGAGTGAACGTGAGATGGTCCGTCTCGGTCGGTGCGCTGGTGCTGACGGCCGGTGTCCTGGCCTCTGGTGTGGTGGCTCCGGCGACCGCGGAGCCGTTGGAGCCGCTGGAGCCCGCGCCAGGGGCTGAGCTGGCCGGCATCGAGCCGGCCCAGCCGCGCGTGCGCAGCGGCGAGGTCGACCGGAGTCGCAACATGCGCCAGGTGGCTCGGCTGCCGCTCGTCGGCGCGTTCACCGGCGACGGCGACTACGGCACCGACCTCGCCTTCACCGGGCACCACGCCATCGCGGGCAACTACGAGGGCTTCACGGTCTACGACATCAAGAAGCCGCAGCGCCCCCGACGGGTCGCCCAGGTGATCTGCCCTGGCGGTCAGAACGACGTCTCGGTCTACCGCGACCTGCTGATCGTCTCGGTCGACTGGCTGCGCACCGACGACACCTGCGCCAGTGACTCGGCCTATGGGGACGACGGGCGCGACACCCCGGCGCCCGAGTCGTGGTGGGGGATCCGTCTCTTCGACATCAGCGACCCGGCCGAGCCCCGTTTCATCAGGTCGATCAGGACCGAGTGCGGGTCGCACACCCACACCCTCGCCCCCGCGAGGAAGGGCAGCACGGTCTACGTCTACGTGTCGTCCTTCGAGACCGGTCCGGGGCTCCCGAACTGCGAGCCGCCCCACGACTCGATCAGCGTCGTCAAGGTGTCGGCAGCCAATCCTGAGCGAGCGCGGGTCGTCAACGAGCCGGTGCTCTTCCCCGACGGTGGGTCGGGTGGCGGCGGCTACAGCAGCGCCACGAGCGGGTGCCACGACATCACGGCCTACCCGAAGCGCAACCTCGCGGCCGGTGCGTGCATGGGCGACGGGATCCTGCTCGACATTTCCAACCGCGCCAAGCCCCGGGTGATCGACCGGGTGCGCGACACGAGGAACTTCGCCTTCTGGCACTCGGCCACCATCAGCGGGTCGGGTCGCTCCGTGGTCTTCACCGACGAGCTCGGGGGCGGCGGATCGCCGACCTGCAACAAGGAGGTCGGACGCAAGCGCGGGGCCAACGGGATCTACGTGATCCGCAACCGGCAGCTGAAGTTCCGCAGCTACTACAAGATCCCGCGCGTCCAGTCGGACACCGAGAACTGTGTGGCGCACAACGGATCGCTGGTGCCGGTCAAGGGACGCGACATCATGGTGCAGGCCTGGTACCAGGGCGGCACCTCGGTCTTCGACTTCACCAACCCGCGCAGGCCCAAGGAGCTCGCTCACTTCGACCGTGGCGCGATCTCCGACGACCGACTCGTCGACGGTGGCTCGTGGTCGTCGTACTGGTACAACGGTTACGTCTACTCCAGCGATCTCGTCCGGGGCCTCGAGGTGTTCAAGGTCAAGGCTCCATGGGCGAAGAAGGCGAGCAAAGTGAAGCAGTCGGTGTTCAACGCCCAGTCCCAACCCACCTTCAACAGCTGATGCGGCGCCTTCTCGGGACGCTCACGACGCTCGTCGTCCTGCTCGGCCTGGTGGTGCTGGTCGGGCCGGCCTCGGCAGCGACCTCGGTCTCGGTGACCGGCAACGGCTACGGGCACGGGCGAGGCCTCTCCCAGTACGGCGCGAAGGCCAGGGCCGAGGCGGGCCAGAGCTATCGCGAGATCCTGGACTTCTACTACCCCGGGGCCGAGCACGAGACCATCGGCGGCAAGGTCTCGGTGCTGCTCAGCGCCGACACGTCGAAGGACGTCGTGGTGCGCGACCGCAGCGGGCTCAGCCTCAAGAGCCTCGGCAACGGTCGCACCTATGCCCTCAAGAAGGGCAAGGCGACGTGGTGGCGCATCACCCCCGCCAAGAAGGGCTCTGCGAGCAGGATCGCCTTCACGACCAAGCGCACCAAGAAGTGGCGGACCCTGCGCACCGTGCCGGGCGCTGCCCAGTTCACCGCCGGTGGCAAGCCGATCGCGCTGCGCACGCCGTCCGGCGTCCGTGCCTATCGCGGGGTGCTGCGCTCTGCTCGCCCCAGCGGAGCGAAGCGCGAGCGCGACACCGTCAACATCGTCTCCCTCGAGCACTACCTCAAGGGCGTCGTGCCCCGCGAGGTGCCGGCCCTGTGGTCGGCCGAGGCCGTGCGCTCGCAGGCCGTGGCCGCACGCACCTACGCAGCGTTCGAGCGCCGCATGCCCCTGGCCGATCACTACCAGATCTGTGACACCACCTCCTGCCAGGTCTACGGCGGCTTCACCGACGAGCACCCGGCGTCCAACCAGGCGATCAAGGCGACCCGCAAGGAGATCCTGACGTCCGGCGGCAACCCGGCCTTCACCCAGTTCTCGGCGAGCAACGGTGGATACACCACCGGCGGCACCGTCGACTACCTGCCGGCGAAGAAGGACCCGTTCGACAAGGCCTACCGCGGGTGGACCGCCACCATCACCGACGCCCAGGTCTCCGCAGCGTTGCCGGCCGTCGGGTCGCTGGAGTCGATCGAGGTGCTCGCGCGCAACGGCAACGGCTCCTTCGGCGGTCGCGTCGACTCCATCAGGATCAACGGCTCGAAGGGGTCGAGCACCCTGACCGGAGATCAGTTCCGGTCGTACTTCGGGCTGCGCTCGACGATGTTCAAGGTCAGCTGAGCACCAGCACCAGGTCGCCGCCGTCGACGGGCTGCGTCGCGCGGACGGCGAGGCGCTGCACGGTGCCGGCGACGGGAGCCGTGATCGAGGCCTCCATCTTCATCGCCTCGATCGTGGCGACCGTCTGGCCGGCCTCGACGGTGTCGCCCTCGGCGACGACCACCGTGACCGCTCCCTGGTAGGGAGCCGCGACGTGACCGGGCACGGAGGCGTCGGCCTTCTCGGCGACCGCGACGTCAGAGGCGATCGAGGTGTCGCGCACGCTCACGGGACGCATCTGACCGTTGATCAGCGCCATCACCGTGCGGTAGCCACGCTCGTCGGGCTCGCTGACCGACTGCACGCCGAGGATGAGGGTGAGGCCCTCGTCGAGGGTGACCTCGTGCTCCTCGCCCTGCTGGAGGCCGTAGAGGTAGTCGAGGGTCGGCAGCACCGAGATGTCGCCGTACTTCTCGCGGGCCTCGAGGAAGTCCTTCGTGGGCCCGGGGAAGAGCAGCTCGTTGAGCATCGCGCGTCGGCTGGTCGAGCCGCCCGCCAGTCCGGCCGCCTGGTCGTCGGTGAGCACGCCCGCGGGGGCCTTCCAGACGCGGCCCTCCAGAGCCTTGGTGCGGAACGGCTCCGGCCAGCCCCCGGGCGGGTCGCCGAGCTCACCGTTGAGGAAGCCGATGACCGAGTCCGGGATGTCGAAGGCCGCCGGGTCGTCGGCGAAAACCTTCGGGTCGGCGCCGATGCCGACGAGGGCGAGGGCGAGGTCACCGATCACCTTTGACGACGGGGTGACCTTCGGGACGCGACCGAGGACGTCGTTCGCGGCGGCATACATGTCCTCGACCTGCTCGAACTTCTCGCCGAGGCCGAGCGCGATCGCCTGCTGGCGCAAGTTGGAGAGCTGACCGCCGGGGATCTCGTGGCGGTAGACGCGGCCGGTGGGCGACGGCAGTCCGGACTCGAAGGGTGCGTAGACCCGGCGAGTGGCCTCCCAGTAGGGCTCGATGGCGTTGATGGCCTCGAGCGAGAGGCCGGTCTCGCGGTCGGAGTGGTCGGTGGCCGAGACCAGCGCCGAGAGCGGCGGCTGCGACGTCGTCCCGGCCATCGCGGCGGAGGCCGCGTCGACGGCGTCGACGCCTGAGTCGATCGCGGCGAGGAGGGTGGCGAGCTGTCCACCGGGGGTGTCGTGGGTGTGCAGGTGCACGGGCAGGTCGAAGTTCTCCCGCAGCGCGGTGACCAGGGTGCGGGCGGCCGGGGCGCGCAGCAGTCCGGCCATGTCCTTGATGCACAGCACGTGGGCGCCGGCCTCGACGATCCGCTCGGCCAGGCGCAGGTAGTAGTCGAGCGTGTAGAGCTTCTCGCCCGGGCTCGACAGGTCACCGGTGTAGCAGAGGGCGACCTCGGCGACGGTGGTGCCGGTGGCGCGCACGGCCTCGATCGCGGGTCGCATCTGCTCGACGTCGTTGAGGGCGTCGAAGATGCGGAAGACGTCGAGCCCGGTGGCAGCGGCCTCCTCGACGAAGGCCTCCGTCACCGCGGTCGGGTACGGCGTGTAGCCGACGGTGTTGCGGCCGCGCAGGAGCATCTGCAGGCAGATGTTGGGCATCGCCTGACGCAGCGAGGCCAGGCGCTCCCACGGGTCCTCGGAGAGGAAGCGCAGGGCGACGTCGTACGTCGCTCCGCCCCAGACCTCGGCCGACCACAGCTGCGGGGTCGTGCGGGCCACGACGGGGGCTGCGGTCAGGAGGTCGCGGGTGCGCACCCGGGTCGCGAGCAGCGACTGGTGTGCGTCGCGGAACGTCGTCTCGGTGACCGCGACGTTGGTCTGCGCGCGCAGGCGGCGCGCGAACTCCTCCGGTCCGACCTCGAGGAGGAGCTGACGGCTGCCGTCGGGGGCGGGGACGTCGAGGTCGACGCGCGGCAGCTTGGAGGCCGGGTCGATGCTGACCGGGGCGGGCCCGTGCGGCTGGTTGACCGTGACGTCGGCGAGGTAGGTGAGCAGCTTGGTGCCGCGGTCGCTGGACCCGCGCGCCTGGAGCAGCTGGGGGTGGGTCTCGATGAACGAGGTGGTCACCCGGCCGGCGGCGAAGTCGGGGTCGTCGAGGACGGCCTGGAGGAACGGGATGTTGGTGGAGACGCCGCGGATCCGGAACTCCGCGACCGCACGACGGGCCTTCTCGACGGCCTTCTCGAACGTGCGGCCGCGACAGGTGAGCTTGGCGAGCATCGAGTCGAAGTGGGCCGAGACCTCGGCGCCGGTGTAGACGGTGCCGCCGTCGAGCCGCACGCCGCCGCCACCGGGGGAGCGGTAGGTGGTGATCACGCCGGTGTCGGGGCGGAAGTTGTTGGCGGGGTCCTCGGTGGTGATCCGGCACTGGAGGGCTGCGCCGCGCAGCTGCACGGTGTCCTGGGAAAGGCCGAGGTCGGCAAGGGTCTCGCCGGAGGCGATGCGCATCTGGGCCTGCACGAGGTCGACGTCGGTGACCTCCTCGGTCACCGTGTGCTCGACCTGGATGCGGGGGTTCATCTCGATGAAGACGTAGTTGCCGGCGGGGTCGAGGAGGAACTCGACGGTGCCGGCGTTCTTGTAGCCGATCTCGGTGGCGAAGCGCACCGCGTCGGCGCACATCCGGTCACGCAGCTCGGGGTCGAGGTTGGGCGCGGGCGCGATCTCGACGACCTTCTGGTGTCGCCGCTGCACCGAGCAGTCGCGCTCGAAGAGGTGGATCACGTTGCCGGCGCCGTCGGCCAGGATCTGCACCTCGATGTGGCGCGGCTCCACGACGGCCTGCTCGATGAAGACGGTCGGGTCGCCGAAGGCGCCCTCGCCCTCGCGCATGCAGGTCTCGACGGCCTCACGGAGGTCCTCGGTACGCTCGACGCGGCGCATGCCTCGGCCGCCGCCGCCGGCGACGGCCTTGACGAAGAGCGGGTACGGCATCCCGTCGCCGTTGCGGGCTGCCTCGGTCGCAGCGATGAGGGCGTCGACGTCCGTGCCGGGCTCGACCGACTCCAGGACCGGGACGCCGGCGGCCTTCGCCGCAGCGATGGCGCGCGCCTTGTTGCCCGTGAGCTCGAGGATGTCGGAGGTCGGACCGATGAAGGTGATCCCGGCGTTGGCGCAGGCCTCGGCGAGGTCGGGGTTCTCCGACAGGAAGCCGTAGCCGGGGTAGATCGCGTCGGCTCCGGCGCGCACGGCGGTGGCGACGATCCCCTCGGGGTCGAGGTAGGCGCGGACCGGGTGGCCGCGCTCGCCGATCTCGTAGGCCTCGTCGGCCTTCAGTCGGTGCTCGGACCAGCGGTCCTCGTGGGGGAAGACCGCGACCGTGCGCGCCCCTACCTCGTACGCCGCCCGAAACGCCCGGATCGCGATCTCGCCCCGGTTGGCCACCAGCACCTTGGAGAACATGGCTCCAACCTAGTGGTCCAGTCGAGTGGTGGGTCCGGTCATCTCAGCCCAAGAACTGCGAGACGAGACCGGGCAGGGCCTCGTCGGCGAGAGCCACTGCGGTCTCGTCCGGGACGTCGAGAACTCGGACGGCGCCGCGGCCACCGGCGGTGGTGGCGACCAGGGTGCAGACGCCCATCCGGCGCTGGAAGAAGGTGGCTCGCAGGTTCCACCCGATGACGTCGTCGACCGCCAGCGCCTCGCGCCGGCGGCTCAGGCTGCCCGAGCGGGCGACGACGTACTGGTCGACGAGAGTGTGGCCCAGGCCGCGCACCCGGTCGGCGCCGATGAGCGCCATCACGGCAACGGTGGCGAGGGCCGGCAGCAGCGGCCACCACGGTCCTCCGGTCACGGCGAGGACGACGGCGGCCAGGGACAGCACGGCGGGCACGGCGAGCGCGCGGCTCCAGCGACGGCGTACGGCGGCCGGACCGTGAGGTCGCAGGGGCGCCGTGACGACGGCGCTGCTCCCGACGACGTCGCCGGCGACGCGGAGGACGAGGTCGGCCGGCGCCGGGGGCAGGAGGCTGGCGCTGCCCGGTGCCTTGCGGTCGACGCCGGTGACGATGGCGTCGAGGTTGCGCCCGCGGGCCACCCGGAGAGCGAGGCCCTCGCCGAGCGAGATCCCCGCAACACGGTCCTCGTCGAGACTCGTCTCGCGGGTGGTCAGCAGGCCGCGCGAGACGTGCCAGGAGCCGTCGGAGAGCGTGAGTCGGAAGGCCCAGTTGGTGAGGAGGTAGCCGACGACCGAGATCGGGACGACGAGCAGGACCAGGCCCAGCACCAGCGCGGCGACGGCGACCTCGGACGGGAGCGAGATCGCCTCGAGGTCGATGCGCTGCCAGCTGTCGGTGATCTCGAGCAGCTGGGAGAGACCACCCAGGGCGGCCGCGGCGACGATGAGACCGGCTCCGGTGAACGGAGCGAAGCGCAGCCACGAGGGGGAGAAGGTCGCGAGCGGGGTGGCGGTGTCGAGGACGTCCCCGGTGCCGGCGACCGGGGCGCCGTCGTCGTCCGTGGCACCCTGCAGCAGCTCACGGCGCAGCGTGCGGGCCCGCTCGATGGGGAGGCCGTCGAGGTCGAGGTCGCCGTCCTCGCCGCCGGCCGACCCGGTGCCGATGCGCACCGTGGTGAGGCCCAGGAGTCGATGGATCAGCGACGACGTGAGGTCGACGGTGCGCACTCGGTCCTGGGGCGTCGAGAGCACGTGTCGGCTGAGCAGGCCGCGGCGCAGCTCGACGCGGCCCTGGGTGATGCGGAAGCCGGTGGTGAGGTAGCGCAGCACGCCGAAGGCGATCGGGAAGAGCACGCCGAGGAGGTAGAGCGGTGGCCCGCCGCTCGCTGAGCCGGCGAAGAAGAGCACGAAGAGGGCGGGGAGGAACCGCAGCACCTCGCGCACCGGTTGCACGATCAACATCCGCGGGTCGAGGCGCTGCCACTCCGCGCCGTGGTCGGCCTCGCGCGAGGCAGGCTGCTCGTAGGCGCTGGCGCCGTGGGGGAAGTACGGGTTCGCGTGCGACGGCCCCAGGGGCGGCGGTGGTGGCGGAGGCGGCGGGGGTTGCTTCAGCGGGGGCGGACCGGTCGGCGGTGGGTAGTCACTCACGTCGCGTCGCCCTCGACGGCGTCCGCCTGCCGGGTCAGGTCGTCGACCAGCCGTCGTGCGACCTGGCGGTCGAGTCCGTCGATGCTGATCGCGCCGGCCGCGGACGCCGTCGTCACGGTGACGCTGGCGAGGCCGAAGAGGCGGGCGATCGCGCCCTCGGCGTAGTCCACGGTCTGGATGCGGCTCATGGGGGCGATGCGGCGCTCGCGGGCCCACCACCCGGTCTGGGTGTAGACCGCCGTCTCGGTGGCCTCCCACCGGTGCACCAGGTAGCGCCACTGCGGGACGACGGCGACGTAGGCGATGACGGCGACGACCAGAGCCAGCACCATCCACCACCGGACGGCATCGGTGGTCACGGCGAACACCGAGAGAGCGACGACCATCACCAGTCCCTCGATGCTCGAGCCCAGCTGCCG
>NZ_JAXMNS010000042.1:0-13430 GCF_034670285.1 Nocardioides sp.
GACCGAGCCGACCAGCTCTGCCCCCAAGGCTCGCCGCGACACCCGTCAGCGGCGTGCCCTCCGCGACCACCTCGGCAAGTCGAAGGTCTTCGTCGGCGCCCAGCAGCTGCACGACGAGCTGCGCGCCAGCGGCGAGAAGGTCGGCCTGGCCACCATCTACCGCAGCCTGCAGACCATGCTCGAGGACGGCGAGGTCGACTCCGTGCGCGGCGACGACGGCGAGATCATGTATCGCGTCTGCGGCCCGCGCCACCATCACCACCTCGTGTGCCGCAGCTGCGGGCGCACGGTGGAGATCAGCGGGCCCAGCGTGGAGAAGTGGGCCGCGAAGGCGGCCGAGGACCACGGGTTCACCGAGGTCACCCACATCGTCGAGCTGTTCGGACTGTGCACGAGCTGCTCGGTCGGTGGAGCCTAGGGGACTCGAACCCCTAACCCCCTGCTTGCAAAGCAGGTGCGCTACCAATTGCGCCAAGGCCCCTGGGTCTTGCTGGTGTTGCTGATGGTGATGCCGGGTGGTACTGGATCCTCAGATCAGGAGGACGACGTCACCGAGTCGGTGGCCTCGGCCCACAGCGCCTGCTCGGCGCGACCCTCGGAGACCTTCTTGCGAGCCACAACGGCGCCGGCGGCAGCGAGGGCCAGCAGCAGGATCTTCTTCATCGGGTGCTCCCTGGTCAGGCTCGTGAAGGCTGATGTTGCTCGGTGGTGAAGGTGTCGTACTGGTGGTGACATGCAGATCTGGTGGGCCTAGCAGGACTTGAACCTGCGACCTCTTCCTTATCAGGGAAGCGCTCTAACCGCCTGAGCTATAGGCCCATTCGCATGCCGAACACGGCAGCGATGGAACATTACAACAACCCGTCAGGACGACCCAAAATGGCGCCGACCCGAGGGCCCCGACCAACCTTCAGTTGTCCTCGGCGAGGGTGACCTCGACGCCGCCGAGGAGGGCCGCTGCCATGTTGTAGAGGAAGGCTCCCAACGTGGCGATCGCAGTAAGCAGCACGACGTCGACAGCTGCGACGAGCATGGTGAAGCCGACGACCCGGTCGGTGCCGATGTAGTCGCGGACGTCGAACGTCGCGGTCGCCTGGTCGTCGACGACGTCGCGCACGGTCTGGTTGACCGAGTCGAAGACGCCGGCGCCGTCGAGGACGTTCCAGATCATGGCCACCGCGACGACGGTCACGATGCCGAAGGCGATCGACAGCAGGAACGACGTCTTCATCACCGACCACGGGTCGATGCGGGTCAGCCGCAGTCGCGCCCGGCGTGGACCGCGCGGTTTGGCGGCCGCAGCGGGAGCCGGCGCCGTGCTGGTCTCGTCGGCCGAGCTGCGCAGACCAGCAGCACCGGCGGCGAGCTTAGCCTGGAGGCGCTCGGCGAACCCGGGGCGTACGGCGGTGTCACCCACCGAGGTGTCGGCCTCCGCTGGGCGAGGAGCCGAGGTCCGCTTGGGCCCCGCCTGCTTGGGCACCGCCTGCTTGGGCACCGCCTGCTTGGGCCCTGCTTGCTTCGGCCCCGCTTGGGGCTTCGTGGACGACGCCGTCGTGGGCGGGGTCGGAGCGGACTTGTCGGTCATCAGCCTTCAACCTCGCCGTGGTCGGGTGCGTCTTCGTCGGGTGCGTCGGACGGGTCCGAGGGGGCTGTTGCCTCTGCGGCGCCGTCCGCCTCGGCCACGATTGTGTCATCCGGGGCCTGAGCAGCAGAACCGTCAATCCCCTCGGCCCGGTCCTCGGCCCCGTCCTCGGTGCCGTCCTCGACGACCTCCTCGACGATCTTGGCCTCGACCGAGCGAGCGACCACCGCGACCGAGTCGCCCTTCTTGGGAGTCACGAACTTGACCCCCATCGTGGAGCGGCCGGTGACCCGGAAGTCGTCGTTGATCGGGCTGCGCACGACCTGCCCGGCAGCGGTGATCGAGAGGATCTCGTCGCCGTCCTCGACGATGAAGCCACCCACCAGGCCGCCGCGGTCCTCGTTGGCCAGGGCCATTGCCCGGATGCCGAGGCCACCTCGGTTGGTGACGCGGTACTCGCTGATGCGCGAGCGCTTGGCGAAGCCGCCGTCGGTGATCGTGAAGACGTACTGGACCTTGAGGTCGGCCTCGGCCATCGCGTCCTCGGAGGCGTCCTCGACCGCGATCTGGGCGGCACGGATCACCGACATCGACAGCACGGCGTCGTCCTCGGTGCGGAACTTCATGCCCGTGACCCCGGAGGTCGCACGGCCCATCGGGCGCAGCTGGGAGTCATCGGCCTTGAAGCGGATCGCCGAGCCCTTGCGTGAGACCAGCAGGATGTCGTCGTCGCCGTCGACCAGCTGGGCGCCGATCAGCTCGTCGTCGTCCTCGCGGAAGTTGATCGCGATGACGCCGGCCTGACGCGGCGAGTTGTAGTCACCCAGGCGGGTCTTCTTGACCAGGCCGCTGCGCGTGGCGAGCACCAGGTAGGGCGCCTGCTCGTAGTCGCGGATCGCGAGCACCTGGGCGATCGACTCGTCGGGCTGGAAGCTCAGCAGCCCGGCCACGTGACCGCCCTTGGCGTCGCGCGAGGCCTCGGGGAGGTTGTAGGCCTTCGTGCGGTAGACCCGACCGGCGGTGGTGAAGAACAGCAGCCAGTGGTGGTTGGTCGTGGCGATGAAGTGCTCCACGACGTCGTCGCCGCGCAGACTGGCCCCGCGCACGCCCTTGCCGCCGCGCTTCTGGGTGCGGTAGGCGTCGGCGCGGGTGCGCTTGGCGTAGCCACCCCGCGTGATCGAGACGACGAGGTCCTCGTCGGGGATGAGGTCCTCCATGGAGAGGTCCCCGTCGGCGGCGATGATCTGGGAGCGGCGGTCGTCGCCGTACTTCTCCTCGATCTCCTCGAGCTCGTCGGAGATGATCTGGCGCTGCCGGGTCTCGTTGGCCAGGATGTCCTCGAGGTCGGCGATCTCGAGCTCGATCTCGGCGAGCTGGTCGATGATCTTCTGACGCTCCAGCGCGGCCAGGCGGCGCAGCTGCATGTCAAGGATGGCGTTGGCCTGCAGCTCGTCGATGTCGAGCAGCTCGATCAGGCCCTGACGTGCGTCGTCGACCTCGGGCGAGCGCCGGATGAGGGCGATGACCTCGTCGAGGGCGTCGAGAGCCTTGACCAGCCCGCGCAGGATGTGGGCCCGGCGGACGGCGTCGGCGAGCAGGTAGCGCGTGCGGCGCTGGATGACCTCGACCTGGTGGGCCACCCAGTTGGCGATGAACGCATCGATCGACAGCGTGCGCGGCACTCCGTCGACCAGGGCCAGCATGTTGGCGCTGAAGTTGGTCTGCAGCTCGGTGTGCTTGAGCAGGTTGTTGAGCACCACGCGAGCCACGGCGTCGCGCTTGAGGACGACGACGAGTCGCTGCCCGGTGCGGCCCGAGGAGTCGTCGCGGACGTCGGAGATGCCCTGCACCTTGCCGGAGTCGGCGAGCTCGGCGATCTTGAGCGCCAGGTTGTCGGGGTTGACCATGTAGGGCAGCTCGGTGATCGACAGGCAGGTGCGGCCCTTGGCGTCCTCGTCGATCTCGATGACCGCGCGCTGGGTGACCGAGCCACGGCCGGTGCGGTAGGTCTGCTCGATGCCTTCGCGGCCCACGATGAGTGCGCCGTTGGGGAAGTCGGGTCCCTTGATCCGCTCGATGAGCGCGTCCTGGAGCTCTTCCTTGGTGGCGTCGGGGTGCTCGAGCGCCCACATCGCGCCGTCGGCGACCTCGCGCAGGTTGTGCGGCGGGATGTTGGTCGCCATCCCGACCGCGATGCCGGCCGAGCCGTTGACCAGCAGGTTGGGGTAGCGCGCCGGCAGCACGGCCGGCTCCTGCGAGCGGCCGTCGTAGTTGGGCCCGAAGTCGACGGTGTCCTTGTCGATGTCGCGGACCATCTCGAGGGCCAGGGGGGCCATCCGGCACTCGGTGTAACGCATGGCGGCCGCCGAGTCGTTGCCCGGCGAGCCGAAGTTGCCCTGGCCGTTGACCAGCGGCGCCCGCATCACCCAGGGTTGCGCGAGGCGCACCAAGGTGTCGTAGATGGCGGTGTCGCCGTGCGGGTGGTACTGACCCATGACGTCACCGACGACGCGCGAGCACTTGGAGAAGCCGCGGTCGGGGCGGTAGCCGCCGTCGTACATCGCGTAGAGCACGCGACGGTGCACCGGCTTGAGGCCGTCGCGGACGTCGGGCAGCGCGCGACCGACGATGACCGCCATGGCGTAGTCGATGTAGGCGCGCTGCATCGACGTCTGCAGCTCGATCGGCTCGATCCGGCCGCCCGGGCCGGGGCCGTCGGTAGGGGTGGTGGTCATGTCTTACTCACTTTCCTAAAAGCTTGAAACGCTTCAGAGGCTCTGCGTCCGCCGACGCGGCGCAATGCGGTGCTCGCTGCGCTGCGCTCCGCTTGGGCCGAGTCGGCTGCCCGGTCGCTGCGCTCGCTTTGCTCGCTGCTCCCGGCCCGTAGTTGCGCTAGATATCGAGGAAGCGGACGTCCTTGGCGTTGCGCTGGATGAAGGAGCGGCGCTGCTCGACGTCCTCGCCCATCAGGATCGAGAAGATCTCGTCGGCATGGGCGGCGTCGTCGAGCGTGACCTGGAGCATCAGGCGCTGCTCGGGGTTCATCGTGGTCTCCCACAGCTCGTCGGCGTTCATCTCACCCAGACCCTTGTAGCGCTGGACCGGGTTCTCCTTCGGGAGCTTGCGACCGTTCTCGAGGCCGTGGGCCATCATCGTGTCGCGCTCGGTGTCGGAGTAGACGAACTCGTGGTCGGACGGCGGGCCGGTCCAACGGATGCGGTAGAGCGGCGGCTGAGCCATGTAGACGTAGCCGTGCTCGATGAGCGGCTTCATGAACCGGAACAGCAGCGTCAGCAGCAGCGTGTTGATGTGGTGACCGTCGACGTCGGCGTCAGCCATCAGCACGACCTTGTGGTAGCGCAGCTTGTCGAGGCTGAACTCCTCGTGGATTCCGGTGCCGAGCGCCGAGATGATCGCCTGGACCTCGGTGTTGGCCAGCACGCGGTCGATGCGCGCCTTCTCGACGTTGAGGATCTTGCCGCGGATCGGGAGGATCGCCTGGACGCGGGAGTCGCGACCCTGACGCGCCGAGCCACCGGCCGAGTCGCCCTCGACGATGAAGACCTCGCACTCCTCGGGGTTGGTCGACTGGCAGTCGGAGAGCTTGCCGGGCAGTCCCCCGCCGCCGAGCAGACCCTTGCGCGAGCGGGCCAGGTCGCGGGCCTTGCGAGCCGCGATCCGGGCCGAGGCCGCAGCCTGGGCCTTGCGGACGATGTCGCGACCCTCTTGAGGGTTGCGCTGGAACCAGTCGCCGAGCTGGTCGTGGGCGATGCGCTGGGTGAAGCCCTTGGCGTCGGTGTTGCCGAGCTTGGTCTTGGTCTGTCCCTCGAACTGCGGCTCGCCGAGCTTGATCGAGATGATCGCGGTCAGGCCCTCGCGGATGTCGTCGCCCTTGACGCGGTCCTCGGGCTTCTTCATCAGGCCCCACTCCTCGCCCCAGTGGTTGACCAGGGAGGTGAGCGCGGTGCGGAAGCCCTCTTCGTGGGTGCCGCCCTCGTGGGTGTTGATCGTGTTGGCGAAGGTGTGGACCGACTCCGAGAAGGTCGTGTTCCACTGCATCGCGACCTCGAGGCTCATGTGGTCGCCCGGTGCGTTCTCGGGGGTCTCGGCCTCGAAGGAGATGATCGAGGGGTTCGCCACGTGCTTGCGGCGGTTGAGGTGCTCGACGTAGTCGACGAGGCCCCGGTCGTACTTGAAGACCTGCTCGAGCCCGCCGCCCTCGGCGCGCTGGATCGCGTCGTGCCCGGCGCCGTCGACGTCGTGGTCGACCGTGTCGTCCTCGACTGCTGCCACGACCTCCTCGGCTGCGGGCCGCTCGTCGCGCACCACGATCTCGAGGCCCTTGTTGAGGAAGGCCATCTCGCGGATGCGGCTGGTGACGGTCTCGAGGTTGTAGGTGACGGTCTCGAAGATCTCGGGCGAGGCGTAGTAGGTGATGGTCGTGCCGGTGCGCTCACCGGGCTCCATCGGACGCACCTGCTCGAGGTCGCCCTCGGGCACGCCGATCGAGAAGGACTGGCGCCACTGGTGCCCGCGGTTCTTGACCTCGGCGATCACCCGGGTTGACAGCGCGTTGACGACCGAGATCCCGACGCCGTGAAGACCACCGGAGACCTTGTAGCCGCCACCGCCGAACTTGCCGCCGGCGTGGAGGAGCGTCAGGGCCATCGTGAGGGCGGGCATCTCCTGCCCGGGCGCGGTGTCGGTGGGGATGCCTCGACCGTTGTCCTCGACCCGGATGCCGCCGTCGGCCATGAGCGTCAGCACGATCCGGTCGCAGTGTCCCGCGAGCGACTCGTCGACCGCGTTGTCGACGACCTCCCAGATCAGGTGGTGCAGACCGCGCTCGCCGGTGGAGCCGATGTACATGCCGGGGCGCTTGCGCACGGCCTCGAGGCCCTCGAGCACCTGGATGGCGGAGGCGTCGTAGTCGCTGTCGACGGCGTTGCTCCGCAGACCTGCGGCGGGCGCGCGGGTGTCGTCGGTCGCCTCAGCGGCCTCCGGGCGATCAGCGACATCAGCGACACCAGCGACCTCCGACGCAGCTGCGTCTACCTGGTCGACCGGGTCGGTCGGGACCGTCTCGTCGGGAGTGGACTGCTCGGTCACGCGGGGACCTCTTCGCCTCGTTGCAGGACATCAGGGACATGACGAAGGTCGCGCCGCGCACGACTGTGTGCGGCTGCGACCAACGACAGCCATGTTACCCCTCACAACGCCGGGAAACACGCTCTGGACCGCTTCAGGAGGCACATCTGTGGAGGAAATGTCGCTCAGAGGGGTCCTGAGAGCCCTTTGAGCGGCCCCGCGGGGGGTCCTGCTAGTCCGGGTACGGCGTCGAGGCCGTCAGATCGGCTGTGGCGCGCGCAGCGGTCCGGCACGAGAACTGCCGGAGATCGGCCGGACCTAGGCTGGGCTCAGCCGTAGGTGTCGCGTGGTCCGCGGCCGTCGCGCACCGAGCGCGGGCCCTTCTTCCAGGTGGGCAGGTGCGGCCCCACGACGTTGATCACCAGCACCGTGCCGTGCCCGAGCTCCTCGTTGAGCCGCCGCACGATCGTCGGGGTGAGCAGCTTGAGCTGGGTGGCCCACGCCGTGGAGTCGGTGCGCACCACCAGGGTGCCGTCGGTGAAGGACTCCGGGGTGCTGTGCGCAGCGACGTCGTCGCCGACCAGCTCGGTCCAGCGGCCGAAGACTCCGCGCATCCGCAGCGGGAGGGCCCAGCCGCGGTCGCCCACCAGCCGGGACAGCTCGCCCTCGAGCAGCTGGGGATCCCGGTCGTCGGGGTGCGCGCCCGACAGGCGTCCGCGTCGGGTCTCCCCTCCCGGGGCGCCTCGCGGACGATAGGCCTTGCGGCGGGCTGCCGGGGTGGTGCCGGCCGTCGCCTGGGTCAGCGACCGCGCCAGGTCGAGGCCGTCGTCGCGGTGCGGCTCCGGCGTCGAGTCGTCCGGGCCCGCGTCCTGGGACGTCGGCTGCTCGGACTTCGGCTGCTGGGACTTCGGCTGTTGGGGTGTCGGCTGCTGGGGCGCGGTCGAGTCCGGTTCCTCACTCACGCGTCACCTCCCCCGCTGCCACCGTGTAGCGCACGCCCGCCAGCGCCTCCGGGACGTCCTCGGGCACCGCGGCGGTGACCAGCACCTGCTCGGCGCCGGCGACCAGCTCGGCCAGCTGGGCTCGTCGTCCGGTGTCGAGCTCGGCGAAGACGTCGTCCAGGATCAGGATCGGGTCATCGCCCTCGGAGCGCAACAGGTCGTACGACGCCAGCCGCAGGGCGAGCGCGAACGACCAGCTCTCACCGTGCGAGGCGTAACCCTTCACCGGCAGGCGGAGCACTGCGGCCCGGTCGTCATCCTCCCCCAACTCCTGCCCCAACTCCTGACCCGACTCCTCCCCTGACTCGGGACCAGGGTCGGGCCGGTTGCCCAAGGTCAGCACTAGGTCGTCGCGGTGCGGCCCGACCAAGCAGACCCCGCGGTCCAGCTCGTCGGACCGCCGGCGCGCGAGCTCGGCGAGCAACGCCTCGGCCAGCACCTCGGTGTCGGGTGCGGCCTCGTCGATCTCGGGGAGCACGAAGGACGACTTGTAGTCGACATGCGCGTCGTCGCGCGACGCCCCGCGAGCCACGGCGGCGTACGCCGCACCGACGTAGGGGCGCAGCTCGGTGACCAGGGCGATCCGTTCGGCGAGCAGCTCGGAGCCGACCCGCACGAGGTGGGAGTCCCAGACGTCGAGGGTGCTGAGGGCTCCCTCGGCGCTGCTGCTCCCCCGCCGTGCGTTGCCCGCGGTCTTGAGGAGGGTGGAGCGCTGCTTGAGGATGCGGTCGTAGTCGGCCAGGACGCCGGCGAGCCGTGGCGTCCGGAGCACGAGGAGGTCGTCGAGGAAGCGACGACGGTCACCAGGGTCGCCCTTCACGAGCGTGAGGTCCTCGGGTGAGAAGACCACCGTGCGGAGCAGCCCGACGAGATCCCGCACCCTTGGTAATGTCGACTTGTTGATTCGTCCCTTGTTCGACTTTCCGGGATTCAGCTCGACCTCGAGCACCGCCGTCCGACCGTCCTTGACCACCGCGGCCCGCACGATCGCCTGCGGTGCGCCGGACCTGATCAGCGGAGCGTCGGAGGCGACGCGGTGCGAGGAGAGCCGCGAGAGGTAGTCGATCGCCTCGACGAGGTTGGTCTTGCCCTGCCCGTTGCGCCCGACGAAGGCGGTGACGCCGGGTCCCAGCGGCACCTCGACGAGACGGTAGGAGCGGAAGTTGTGCAGCGCGAGGTGCGAGACGTGCACGGGCCCTCGATCAGTCCTGCGTGGTCGAGACGTCGCCACCCGGCGGGGGCGGGGTGTGCACGGCGTGGCCGCCGAACTGGTTGCGCATCGCCGCGATCGCCTTCATCGCCGGGCTGTCGTCCTGACGGGAGGTGAAGCGGGCGAAGAGCGAGGCGGCGATGACGTGCATCGGCACGGCGTGGTCGATCGCGGCCTGCACGGTCCAGCGCCCCTCCCCCGAGTCGTCGGCGTAGCCGCGCAGCTTGTCGAGGTGGGTGTCCTCCTCGAGGGCTGCCACGAGCAGGTCGAGCAGCCAGGAGCGGATGACGGTGCCGTCGCGCCAGGAGTCGAAGACCTCGGTGACGTTGTCGACGAGGTCGACCGCCTCGAGCAGCTCCCACCCCTCGGCGTAGGACTGCATCACGGCGTACTCGATGCCGTTGTGCACCATCTTGGAGAAGTGCCCGGCACCGACCTTGGTGCCGGCGTGCACGAAGCCGCCCTCCTCGGGCTTGAGCGAGTCGAAGACCGGCTGGACCTTGGCGACGTCCTCGACCGAGCCACCGCACATCAGCGCGTAGCCGTTCTCCAGGCCCCACACACCACCGGAGACGCCGCAGTCGACGAAGCCGATGCCACGCTCGGCGAGCGAGTCGGCGTGGGCCTGGTCGTCGGTGTACTTGGAGTTGCCGCCGTCGACGACGAGGTCGCCCTCCCCCAGCAGGTCGCGCAGCTCCTGGATCGTCGCCTCGGTCGCAGCACCCGCAGGCACCATCACCCAGACGACCTTGGGGGCGTCGGTGGGCAGCGCCTCGACCAGTGCGGCGAGCGAGTCGACGTCGCTCAGCTCAGGGTCGCGGTCGTAGCCGATGACGGTGTGGTCTGCGTTGCGCAGACGGGTGCGCATGTTGCCACCCATCTTGCCGAGCCCGACGATTCCGATGTGCATGGTGCTACCTCCTGGGATGGGCGGGAGTGGTGTGGCTGCTTCAGGGCCGTTCAGCGCCGCCTCACGCGACCTCTCCAGCCTGTCAGGAGAGCAAGCGGCGCGGCATCAGCAGGTAGCGGAACCCCGAGTCGACGCTGCCGGCGCCGTCGGCACCGGGCTCGACGATGCCGCTGATGACGACCGGCTTGGACGCCTGGGTGAACGCCAGCTCGACCGTGGGCTGGTCGATCGCGCCGAGGCCGTCGAGCAGGAACTGCGGGTTGAAGCCCGTCGTGATGTCCTCGCCGACGATGGTGGCCTCAATCGACTCCGAGGCCTGGGCCTCGTCACCCGAACCGGCGTCGAGCGTCAGGACGCCGTCGCTGAAGGCGAGCTGGACCGCGGTGTTGCGCTCGGCGACGAGCGCGACGCGCTTGCCCGACTCGATCAGCGCCGCCTTGTCGACGGTGGCGGTGGTGAGCTTCTCGGCCGGGAAGAGGCTGCGGACCTTGGGGAACTCACCGTCGAGCAGTCGCGTGGTGGTGCGACGCACTCCCCCGGGGCCCGTGCCCTCGAACCCGATGAGCCCTTCGCCGCTGCCGCTCGTGGCCAGGGCGATGGTGACCTCGCTGCCGGCGGTCAGCGACTTGGCGGTGTCGCCGAGCACGCGGGCCGGCACCAGGGCTGCGACCGACTCGTCGGGCGAGCGCGGCTCCCAGCCGAGCTCACGCTGCGACAGGCGGAAGCGGTCGGTGGCGAGGAGCGCGATGGTGGAGCCGTCGATCTCGACCCGCACGCCGGTGAGGACCGGCAGCATGTCGTCACGGCCGGCGGCGGTGACGGCCTGGGCCACGGCGTGGGCGAAGACGTCGCTCTGCACCGTGCCGGTGGCCTCGGGCATCTGCGGGATCGTGGGGTAGTCCTCGACCGGCATCGTCTGCAGGCTGAAGCGCGCCGACCCGCACGTCAGCGAGACCCGGGCGCCGTCGAGGACCATCTCGACCGGCTTGGCCGGCAGCGAACGACAGATGTCGGCGAGCAGCCGACCGCTGACCAGGGCGCGGCCCTCGTCGTGCACGTCGGCGTTGAGCGTCGCTCGGGCCGAGGTCTCGTAGTCGAAGCTCGAGAGGACCAGTCCCTCAGCGGTCGCATCGATGAGAAGGCCGGCCAGCACAGGAGCGCTGGGGCGGACCGGGAGGCTGCGAGCAGCCCAGGCGACGGCATCGGCGAGGACGTCGCGCTCGACACGGAACTTCACGATGGGTCCTTCGGGTGCATTCGGGAGTGGTCAAGCCAGGTCAGGTCTGGTGGCCCATGGCTGCGGAGTCGCATCCTGCCACGCAGTGGGGTTTCTCCACAGAGGGTGGGCCGGATGTAGTTCGACCAATCATCGATCTCATGTCAGGTCCGTTGTAGTCATAGGAGCTGTGGAGTCTGTGGAGAACTGGTGTTCGTGCAGGTCACCGCGCTCAATTGTTGTCCACAGGGGCTGTGCATTTGCAGTGGAGTGCCTGAGGGCCACCGGTGGATGACACGTTCCCCGTGGACGACGGTGCACAGTGCTCCCCAGATCCTCCCCGTGTAGTTCTGACCTCGAGGGGGGCTTCCTCCACAGGTCGGGAACTACACGCTGCCGCGCGCCGCCCCACGCCGCCACACGCTGATGGTCGGCTCAGGACTGTCGCGCCTGGAGCTTGACCCGGTTGGTGAGCTCGCTGACCTGGTTGAAGACCGCGCGGCGCTCGGCGAGCAGCTGGTTGATCTTGCGGTCGGCATACATCACCGTCGTGTGGTCACGGTTGCCGAACTGGGCGCCGATCTTGGGCAGGGAGAGATCGGTGAGCTCGCGGCACAGGTACATCGCGATCTGGCGCGCCATGACCAGGTGGCGTCCGCGGCTGGGGCCGGTGAGCTCCTCGATGGTGAGGCCGAAGTAGGAAGCCGTCTGGGCGATGATCAGCGTCGCGGTGATCTCGGGCTCGCCGCCCTCGGGGATCAGGTCCTTCAGCACGATCTCGGCCAACGTCATGTCGACCTCCTGCTTGTTGAGGTTGGCGAAGGCCGTGACTCGGATCAGCGCCCCCTCGAGCTCGCGGATGTTGGTCTGGATCTTCGAGGCGATGAACTCCAGCACGTCCGGGGGAGCGGTGAGTCGGTCCATCGCTGCCTTCTTGCGCAGGATCGCGATCCGCGTCTCGAGGTCAGGAGGCTGGACGTCGGTGATGAGGCCCCACTCGAAGCGGTTGCGCAGACGGTCCTCGAGCGCCTCGAGGCGCTTGGGCGGCCGGTCGGAGGTCAGCACGATCTGCTTGTTGGCGTTGTGGAGGGTGTTGAACGTGTGGAAGAACTCCTCCTGCGTCTGGGTCTTGCCCTCCAGGAACTGGATGTCGTCGATGAGCAGGACGTCGACGTCGCGGTAGCGCCGCTTGAAGCGGTCCTGACGGTCGTCGCGAATCGCGTTGATGAACTCGTTCGTGAACTCCTCGCTCGACACGTAGCGCACCTTGGCGCCGGTGTAGAGGCTGCGGACGTAGTGGCCGATCGCGTGGAGCAGGTGGGTCTTGCCCAGGCCGGACTCGCCGTAGACGAGTAGTGGGTTGTAGGCCTTGCCCGGCGCTTCGGCCACCGCGACGGCCGCGGCGTGGGGGAAGCGGTTGGACGAGCCGATGACGAAGGTCTCGAACGTGTACTTGGGGTTGAGCCGGGTCTCGATGGCCGACGACTTGGCCGGATCGACGCCGGGGGAGTGGCGCTCGGCCGGCGTCGGGACGAGTCCGAGGGGCGTGTGGTCGGCGGCAGGGGAGGAGTCGATCGGTGCCGGGTCGTCGTGGGAGGACGGAACCGAATGAAGACTTGTCGTCGTGTCGACAAGTCGACCCATGGCCGTCCCGGCTTCGGCGAGCTCGGCGTCGGTCTGCTCGAGAGCCGAGTCGACGGTGACGGCGATGCGGATCTCACGACCGAAGCTGATCGTAAGGGCGTCCTCGACCTGTGCGCGCAGCCGGCCCTCGAGCTGGGAGCGGGTGAAGTCGTTGGGCACCGCGATGATGGCGGTGCTCTCGTGCAGGGTGACCGGCGCGCTGGCCCGCAACCAGGCCTGCTGGTGGGGCTGGAGATCGGTGACGACGGTGCGCCAGGCCTGGTCGAGTTCGGTGGGCTGGTTCACGGTTGCATCGTTTCGTCGGAGATCGCGGGTCGCGGCGGCTGTGGGTACCCCGTGGTGTGTCCACAGGTTTGTCCACAGGCTGTGCATGTGTGTTCTGGAGAACTCGCTCGCCGTGTCGGCGATAGCCCCGAGCTTGCGAACGTGATGACGTCTTCGCAGGTCAGAGGCCGTATTCGCCAGTACGGGGAGCAACGTCGCGTCGGCCGCGGAGGAGGAGTGACCTGCTCGGGGCGTCCGGCGTGATCTGGTGAACGTAACCGCTGGGCGACGACCCGGGCAACCCGTCATCCACAGGCCTGTGAGTCAAGTTGTGAGTCGTGAGGAGGTGGCGGCCGGCTCCGAGGGGCGGGCAGGCTAGATCGTGGACCGAGCATCGGCGGGCCGACACGCCGTGCTGTGACTGGTGGTGCGAGCGGAGTGCCGCGGGTGAGTTTGACCCTGTCTCTCGCCAGCGCGTACCGTCTGTGGGTCACCCGGCGTCGACCGGTGCCGCA
>NZ_JAXMNS010000043.1:0-13421 GCF_034670285.1 Nocardioides sp.
TTCCATGACGGCCGGTTTGTAGGATGACGTCGCCGTCTGGCCCTTGACCACCGGATCAGCCTCGGCGATCGTCAGAACCTGGTCGTGGCCGCGGTGACGGCGGTGCCCGCCGACTGCAGCAGGACGGTGCGGCGCGGGGTGCCGTAGGTCTTGGCGACCTCGGCGAGCTCGTCGGAGACGACCTTCTGGAGCAGCTTGTCGTCGGCGAGGATCGCGTCGAGCTCCTCGATCTCGCGGCGCAGCTGCTCCTGCTCCTTCTCCAGCTCGATCTTGCTGAAGCGGGTCAGGCGGCGCAGCTGCATCTCGAGGATGTAGTCGGACTGTGCCTGCGACAGCTCGAAGACGGTCTGGAGGCGCTCGCGGGCCGTGGCGGCGTCGTCGCTCGTCCGGATCACCTGGATGACCTCGTCGATGTCGAGCAGCGCGATCAGCAGACCGTCGACGAGGTGGAGCCGGTCGGCCTTCTTCGCCCGGCGGAACAGCGAGCGGCGCCGTACGACGTCGTAGCGGTGGTGCAGGAAGACCTCGAGCAGCTCCTTGAGGCCGAGCGTGCGCGGCTGACCGTCGACGAGAGCGACGTTGTTGATGCCGAAGGAGTCCTCGAGGGGGGTGAGCTTGTAGAGCTGCTCGAGGATCGCCTCGGGCACGAAGCCGTTCTTGACCTCGATCACCAGGTTGAGTGGGTTGTCGAGGTCCTGCAGGTTCTTGACGTCGGAGATGCCCTGGAGCTTCTTGCCCTGCACGAGCACCTTGATGCGCTCGATGACCTTCTCGGTACCCACGGCGTAGGGCAGCTCGGTCACCACGATGGCCTTGCGTCGACCGATGGTCTCGATGCGGGCGGTGGCGCGCATCCGGAACGAGCCGCGGCCGGTCTCGTAGGCGTCGCGGATGCCGTCGAGACCGACGATCTTGCCGCCCGTGGGAAGGTCGGGGCCGGGCACGAAACGCATCAGGTCGTCGAGCGAGGCCGAAGGGTGCTTGATCAGGTGGCGCAGCGCCGCGACCACCTCGACGAGGTTGTGGGGCGCGCAGTTGGTGGCCATACCGACGGCGATGCCGGTCGTGCCGTTGACCAGCAGGTGCGGGATCGCTGCCGGTAGCACCGACGGCTCCATCTCGCGGGAGTCGTAGTTGGGCCGGAAGTCGACGGTGTCCTCGTCGATGTCGGCGGTCATCGCCACCGCAGCCGGGGCCATGCGGCACTCGGTGTAACGCATCGCGGCGGGGGAGTCGTCGGGCGAGCCGAAGTTTCCGTGCCCGTCGACGGTCGGCACCCGCATGGCGAAGGGCTGCGTCATCCGCACCAGGGCGTCGTAGATGGCGCTGTCGCCGTGGGGGTGGAGCCGACCCATCACCTCACCGACGACGCGGGCGCTCTTGACGTGACCGCGATCGGGGCGCAGGCCCATGTCGTTCATCGTGTAGAGGATCCGGCGCTGCACGGGCTTGAGCCCGTCGCGGGCGTCGGGCAGCGCTCGCGAGTAGATGACCGAGTAGGAGTACTCCAGGAAGGAGTTGCGCATCTCCTCCCCGATGTCGATGTCGAGGATGTGCTCCTCGAAGTCGTCGGGGAGGTCCGGGGGTGTGGAACGGCGAGCCATGCCGCCCATTCTCACGGTCGCCGCCGACGGAAGTGCGGTGGGCACGCCGCAAGGGGCGCGTGGGCACCGCCACGCACGCTGCGACGGTAGGGTCGTGTCGTGACCACGGAACCCCTCAACGTGGCCGAAGGCGCCGCGGCTCCTCGGCACTGGGAGGCAGACGTCCTGCTGCGCGACGGCCGGACGGCTCACATCCGCCCGATCGGGCCCGCCGACGCCGACCTGCTCGTGGACTTCTACTCGCGGGTCTCGGACCGCTCGAAGTACTACCGCTTCTTCAGCCCCATGCCCAACCTGTCCGAGCGCGACGTCAAGCGCTTCACGGTGGTCGACCACGACCGCCGCGTCGCCCTGGTGATGGTGCTGCAGGGTCAGATGATCGCGGTGGGTCGCTACGACGTCATCGGTGATGGCGAGGCCGAGGTGGCGTTCCTCGTCGAGGACCAGCACCACGGACGCGGGATCGCCCAGCTCCTGCTGGAGCACCTCGCCCAGGCGGCGCGAGAGCGCGGGATCTACCGCTTCGTCGCCGAGGTGCTGCCCGACAACCAGGCGATGATCCACACCTTCCGCGACGCCGGCTACCGGGTGGCGAGCGGCTACGAGGACGGCGTGCTCAGCCTCGAGTTCTCCATCGACCCCACCGACACCTCGATCGGCGTCATGCGCGGGCGCGAGCACCGCGCGGAGGCCGCCTCGATCGAACGCTTCTTCAACCCGCGCTCGATCGCGGTCATCGGTGCCAGCCGTCGCCAGGACACCATCGGGCAGGTGCTGGTGCGCAACCTGGTGAGCAACGACTTCACCGGCCGCATCTACGCCGTCAACCCCAGCGCTCCGGCGGTCTCGGGCCTGCCGTCGTACCGCTCGGTGACCGACATCCCCGACGACGTGGACGTCGCGATCGTGGCGGTGCCGGCCGAGTCCGTCAACGACGTCGTGCTCGACTGCGCCGCCAAGGGCGTGCACGGGATGATCGTGATCTCCTCCGGCTTCGCCGAGACCGGCGAGGAAGGACGCAAGCGACAGCGACACCTGGTCGGGCTGTCCCGCTCCTACGGGTTGCGCCTGATCGGCCCCAACTGCCTCGGCGTCATCAACACCGACCCGGCGGTGTCGGTCAACGCCTCGCTCTCCTCGGTGATGCCCCCGCGGGGTCGTGCCGGCTTCTTCTGCCAGTCCGGCGCCCTGGGCTCGGCGATCCTCGAGAAGGTCCAGAACCGTGGCCTCGGCCTGACCACCTTCGTCAGCGCGGGCAACCGTGCCGACGTCTCGGGCAACGACCTCCTGCAGTACTGGGAGGAGGACGACGCGACCGAGGTCGTGCTGCTCTACCTCGAGTCGATCGGTAACCCGCGCAAGTTCTCCCGGATCGCGCGCCGGGTCTCGCTGCGCAAGCCGATCATCGCGGTGCGCTCCGGTCGGACCACCCAGGGTGTGCCGATGGGGCACTCGGTGCGTCGCATCGCTGCGCCGCCCGAGGCGCTCGACGCGATGTTCCGCCAGGCCGGGATCATCCAGGTCGACACCCTCGAGGAGATGTTCGACGTCGCCCAGCTGCTGGCTCACCAGCCGCTGCCGCGCGGGCGACGCGTGGCCATCGTCGGCAACTCCGACGCCCTCGGCCTGCTCGCCGCCGACGCCGCCGCCGCGGTCGGCCTGCTCGTGGCCCGCACGGTCACGCTCAGCGCCGAGCCAAGCGCCGAGGACTTCGAGGACGCCCTCGACGAGGCCATCGACGACCCCGAGGTCGACGCCGTGGTCGCGGTCTACATCCCGCCGCTCAACGTCTCCGGCGAGGACGTCGCCAACGTGCTGGCTGCCGTGGGCGAGCAGTCCGACAAGCCCCTGGTGTCGTCGTTCCTGGGCGCCGAGGGCGTGCCCGAGCTGCTCCGGGTGCCCGACGTGGCCGGCTCCGACGCCGGTCGCGGCTCGGTGCCGTCCTACCCCGCGGTCGAGGCCGCCGTCCGGGCGATGGCCCGCGTGGTCGACTACGCCGTGTGGCTGCGGACCCCGGACGGCCCCGCCCCTGACCCGGGCGAGGTCGACACCTTCGGTGCCAAGCGGATCCTCAACCAGGCGCTGGCCGCGGCGCCGGAGGGTGCGACGCTCACCCGGGAGCAGGTCTCGGCCCTGCTGAAGACCTATGGCATGGAGGTCTGGGAGTCGATCCCGGTCGCCACGGTCAAGGAGGCGCAGGCCGCCGGACGTCGGCTCGGCTGGGACGTCGTCCTGAAGGCCACCGCCGAGGGCCTGCGCGAGCGTCCTGACCTGGCCCACGTGTGGCGCAACATCGACAACGCAGCCGAGATGCGCACCGCCTGGACCGCCCTCGGCGACCTCGTCAAGGCCCCCTCGCTGGCCGACTTCGTCGTGCAGAAGAACGCTGCCGGAGGTGTTCCGGTGGCGATCAAGAGCCTGGAGGACCCGTTGTTCGGACCGGTGGTGTCCTTCGGGATCTCCGGCCCCATCATCGACCTCCTCTCCGACCGGTCCTACCGGATCCCCCCGCTCGGCGAGCGGGACGTCTCCGCGATGGTGCGCGAGGTCAAGACCTCGCCGATCCTGTTCGGCTACCGCGGCGCCGAGCCCATCGACGTCCCCAAGATCGAGCACCTCATCAGCCGGGTGGCACAGATGCAGAACGACCTGCCACAGCTCAGCGCGCTCGAGCTCTCGCTGGTCCTGGCCGGCACCGACTCGGCCACCGTGCTCACCGCGTGCGCGAGGGTCGCGCCGGTCACCGACCCGCGCTCCGACCACTTCGTGCGCCGCCTGCCCGACCTGATGGGCGACACCATCCCTGACTAGCGGCAAAGCCCCGTGACACACTGACGACGTGCGCCGCTCAATCGACGATCTCGACCACTCGCGCGACCTCAGGTCCGCGATCGACCACACGGGCTACTACCCGGAGGTCGTGGCCGACTCCGTCGACGGCGCAGTCGGCGGCGAGCCGGTGCGGGCGTTCTACGTGCACCACGAGCCGACGTTCGAGCGTGACGAGGTGCGCCGTCACCTCACGGTCGTGGTCCTCACCCCGTCGCGGCTGATCCTGGCCCACACCGACGAGCACGCCGGCGACGACCTGCTGCCCGAGCCCTACACGTCCACCTCCACCGAGGCGATCAGCCTGACGGCGGTGAAGTCCGTGGTCGTGACCCGGATGACGGCCAACCCGACGGCCGGTCCGCGCCCGCCCGCCGAGGCCGTGATGACCATCGGGTGGGGCGGCGTGAGCCGCCTCGACCTCGAGCCGGCCGGGTGCAGCGACCCGCAGTGCGACGCCGACCACGGCTACACCGGGGTCCTGGCCTCGGACGACTTCTCGCTGCGCGTCTCGGCCGCGGCCGACGGCGTCGACGCGGTGGGTGGCCTGCTGGCCTTCGCCGCCGCGCTGTCCGCCAGCACGCAGCACTGAGCATGAGCACCGCGGCTCGCCACAGCCTTCCCCAGCCCGAGGTGTTCGTCGAACCGGCTTACGGCCGGAGGTCGTTGGCCGACGTGATGCCGGCCGTGGCCACCGCGCTCGGCTCTCCGGTGGGCACAGCGCCCTCGGGCCTCGAGCTGCCCTCGGCTCCGGCGTACGTCGTGTTCCTGGTCGACGGCCTCGGCGCGCGGCTGCTCGAGCGCTACGCGCACGCGGCCCCCTACCTGTCGTCGCTGCTGATCGACGCGGAGCCGGGCACGGCCGGGGTCCCCTCGACGACCGCCACGAGCCTGACGTCCTTCGGCACCGGGCTGACCCCGGGCACCCACGGGCTGGTCGGGTTCACCGCTCGCATTCCGGGCACCGACTCCCTGCTCAACCACCTGTGGTGGGACCAGAAGATCGACCCCCTGGAGTGGCAGCCGCACCCGACGACCTTCTCCGGTCTGCGGGCCGCAGGCATCGACGTCACGGTGGTCAACAAGCGCGACTTCCGCGACTCGGGGCTGACCGTCGCCTCCGCGCGCGGCGCAGCCTTCGTGGGCGCCGACAAGGTGGGGGAGCGCATCGCCGCAGCCCTCGGGGCCTCGTCCTCGCGGCCCTCGATGACCTACCTTTACGACAGCGACCTCGACTGGACCGGCCACCGCTACGGCGTGTCGTCGAGCCAGTGGCTCCAGCAGCTCGCGATGGTCGACGCGGAGGCCGAGCAGCTGCGCGAGACCCTGCCGCCCGAGGTGCGCCTGGTCGTCGTGGCCGACCACGGGATGGTGGACTCGCCCACCCACAACCGCACCGACGTCGACGTCGAGACGCACCTGCTCGACGGGGTCGCGCTCCTCGGTGGTGAGGCACGCTTCCGGCACCTGTACTGCCGCAGCGGCGCCGTGGACGACGTCCTCTCGACGTGGCGCGAGCAGCTGGGCGACCACGCCGACGTCCTCACCCGCGGCGAGGCGATCACACGCGGATGGTTCGGCCCGGTCGACGCCCGGGTGCTGCCCCGCCTGGGTGACGTCGTGGTGGCCTGCCGCGGCGACCACGGAGTCTTCTCGAGCGAGAAGTTCGACTACGAGACCACGCTCGTGGGGCTGCACGGCAGCCTCACGGCCGACGAGATGCTCATCCCGATCCTGGTGGACTAGAGCCTCTCGCCGGCCGCGACGCCGTCCGGCTACTGCAGGATCATCCGCGGCTCGCCGCCGCTGAGACCGGTGCCGGAGATCCGGCACGCTCCGCCTCGTGTGACGCCGCCGTTGTAGGCCTGGCGCACGCACGAGCGGGTGGCCAGCTGAGCCCAGTAGTTGGGGTGCAGCGACTCCTGGATGTAGTAGGGGCTGCTGCTGCAGCACGTGGAGACGGTGCGGATCTGGTTGACCCACTCGGTCTTGTCGACGGCACCCGTCGACGTCCAGCTCGCCAGGCCCTTCTCCTCGTAGAGCCCGACGCCGGTCTCGCACAGCCGCCGGCCGTTGAAGGCCGAGGCGAGCTCGAGGATCTTGATGTTGCTCACGCCCGACTGGGTCGCCGCCGCGCGCACGGTGCTGTTGATCGTGGCGAGGGCGTAGTCGTTGGCCCAGTCGGCGTCGGCGTCCCAGAAGCCGCAGCCTCCCGTCGACTGCCGGGTGTAGCCGCTCTGGGAGTAGCGGAAGCCGCTGGCCTTGGGGATCGGGGAGGGGTAGGTCTGGGCGAGCAGCGTCCACGAGGAGTCCGAGTAGCCGGCGTTGCGCATGGCGGTGCGCACGTTCACGAGCGCGCCGGCGATCTTGGCGCGGACGGCGGTGACGTTCGAGGTGGTGAAGTTGGCGGTCACCGAGCTGTCGTCGTAGCAGTAGTCCTTCCACCAGCTGGGGGAGGAGAGGAAGTTGGCCACACAGGTGGAGACGATCGAGCCGAAGTTGAAGTCGTTGCCGCCGATCGACACCACGACCATCTTGACGTTGTTGGCGGCGGCGAACTGTTGCAGCGCCTTCGCCTGACCGATCTTGCCGCCGCCGAGGTCGGCGAAGTCCAGTCCGGGCTTGAAGTACTCGCCGTTGGTGGTGGCCGTGGTGGCGCCCGAGCAGGCGAGGTTCTTGCCCAGCACGCCACCGCCGATGAAGGCCTCGGCGGACTTGCTGCGGTGGCAGCGGACGATGGTCTCGCCGGTGCCCGCGGCGTTGTCGAAGTAGGCGGTGGGGCCGAGCGCGTCGGCGCGGGTGCTGGAGTCGTTGCTGCTGCCGGCCCAGCGGCCGGCCTCACCGCTGATGTAGGAGTCGCCGAGCGTGACGACGTACGGCGCGCCGACGCCGGGGCCGTCGGCCGCAGCAGGGGAGGCGGTGACGACGGGCGCGACCGCGGTGAGGAGCCCTGCCACGAGGGCAAGGGCGGCCGTGGTGAGGGGGGTGGTCAGGGCGGCGCGGGCAGGCCGACGCCGACCGTGGAGGGAGCGAGACAAGGAGGGTCTCCTGGGGTGAGGGGGAATGGCGCGCGTGATGCACGTCACAGCCGAACCTAGTGGTGCGCCAGGGGTGGGGGGAAGGCCTCCGGTTGCTCGAGATCTGAGTGCGGGATGAGAGGATCTGGCCCGTGGCTGACCTGACCTTCTGGACCGGAACCATGGATGCAGGCAAGTCAACGTTGGCGCTGCAGACCAATCACAACCACGCCGCTCGCGGTCGGGTGGGCCGGATCTTCACCTCGCAGGACCGGGCCGGCACCGCCCGCATCTCCTCGCGTCTCGGGCTGACCCACGACGCGCTCGAGGTCGTCCCCGGGTTCGACTTCTGGCGCTACGTCGTCGACGCGCTCACCCAGGGGGCCCGGATCGACTACCTGGTCTGCGACGAGGCGCAGTTCTACACCCCGGCGCAGATCGACGAGCTGGCCAAGGTGGTCGACGAGCTGCAGATCGACGTCTTCTGCTTCGGCATCCTCACCGACTTCCGCACCAAGCTCTTCCCCGGCGCGGCACGGCTGGTCGAGCTGGCCGATCGCACCGAGGTGCTGCAGGTCGAGGCACTCTGCTGGTGCGGCAAGCGCGCCACCCACAACGCGCGCACCGAGGACGGCGTGATGGTCACCGTCGGGGAGGTCGTGGTGGTGGGGGACGTCGAGGACCAGCAGGGGCCGCCGGCCGAGGTCGCCTACGAGGTGCTCTGCCGCCAGCACCACCGCCGCAGCCTCACGGCCGCGCGGGCCAAGGCCGTCTCGTTGGCCCCGGAGCCGCTGCCCTTCGGCTGATGCTCAGTCGTCGGGGTCGTCGAGGCGTGCCAGCCACGTGGCGAACCGCTCGACGGCGGTCTCGAACTCCGGGTGCGTGTCGGTGAAGACCTGAAGCTGCTCGGCGACCCACGCCAGGGTGACGTCCTCGTCGCCCCGGCGCTTGACCAGCTCCTCGATGCCGCGGTCGGTGAAGTACATGACGAGCAGTCTGACAGCAGGGCCGGACGACGCCACACGGGTGTGGGCCTCAGGGCGTGCGCAGTGCCGCCGAACGGGCAGGCCAAGCGGCAGGCTCAGGTGAGCAGCTGCCTCAACGTCTTGGCGCTGTCCTTGCGCGAGGCCACCTCGTCGTCGGCCGGCGCGTCGGGCACGGCGACGTCCTCGCCGACCTCGCTGAGCGCGAGGTCGTAGGTGCCGGTCACGGGGAGGTCGCCGGCGACGATCTCGAGGGCGAAGCGCCGCACGACGTCGTCCGGCCCGATGGCGACCTCGATGTCGAGGTCGGCTGCGGTGGCGTCACCGGTGAGGTTGAAGGCCATCTCGAAGGTCTCGGCATCGTCGCCGGCAGCAGCCACGGCATCGAGATAGGCAACGGTGAAGGTGAAGACGCGCGTCTCGACGCCCGCCACGTCCTGGTCGTCACCCTGCTCGACGTCCTCGGCGCCACGCAGGACGTGGAGCACCCCCAGGAGGCTCTCCGGGGCAAATGTGGTGGCTGCCGCGAGCTTGTCGGAGCTGCCCTGCACGTAGCGAGCGCCGCCGGGGAACGGCGCAGCGTCGTCGCCCTCGAGCGAGACCCAGACCCGCTCGCCGTCGGCCAGGATCTGCGCGACGGCCGTGCCCGACTGCTGCTCGACCCCGAGCGCGAGGTCGGCGACGACCGCGTCGTAGTCGACCCGTCCGGCGGCGGTCAGCCCCAGCTCGCGGCCGTCGAGGTCGAGCCGCGCCTCGAGGTCGACGACGAACCTGCGCGAGGACAGGGAGGCATCGGTCGCGTCCTCGAGGACCGCCTCGGCGCTCCGGTCGTCTGGCTCCTCGCCCGAGCAGGCCGACAGGGCCACGGGGAGGACGAGCGTGATCAGGGCCAGCCGGGCGGTTCTGGACACGCGTGCTCCTCGAGGTCGGTGCGGGTCACGAGTGCGCCCGCGGCCCCGACCCACCACGCTCAGGCGTGGTTGCCGGGGCAGCGAGCGCAGGAGATCAGGCGAACGCCCGGTCGAGCAGGTCCTTCTGCTCGGCCTGGTGCCGCTTGATCGTGCCGACCGAGGGCGAGGAGGACTGCTCGCGGGTGATCCGCTCCACCGTGGCGTCGACCTCGGGCCACACGTTGAGGGCGTAGTCGGGCCACGGCCCCATGTTGGCCGGCTCGTCCTGCACCCAGCGCACCTGCTTCAGGTGGGGGTAGCGGGCGATCTCGGCCTTGATCTCGTCCAGCGGGCGCGGGTAGAGCTGCTCGACGCGCGCGATGGCGAAGCGCTCGCCGTCCTCGCGCTTCTTGCGCTCGACCATCAGGTCCCACGTGACGCGACCCGAGCAGACGAGCAAGGTGTCGACCTTGTCCTGCTCGACGTCGGCGTCGCCGATGAACGGACGGAAGGTGCCGTCGGTGAAGTCGGCCGGCTGCGAGGCAGCCTCCTTGCGCTTGAGCATCGACTTCGGAGTGAAGACGATCATCGGGCGGTGCTTCTCACCGAGCGAGTGGTTGCGCAGCAGGTGGAAGTACGACGCCGGCGTCGACGGCTGGGCGACCACGAACGCGTCGTCGGCAGCCATCTGGAGGAACCGCTCGATGCGCGCCGAGGAGTGGTCCGGTCCCTGGCCCTCGTAGCCGTGGGGGAGCAGGAGCACGACGCCGGAGTTCTGGCGCCACTTGGTCTCGCTCGAGGTGATGAACTCGTCGATCACCGTCTGCGCACCGTTGACGAAGTCGCCGAACTGGGCCTCCCAGAGCACCAGCGCCTCAGGACGAGCCACGGAGTAGCCGTACTCGAAGCCGAGCGCGGCGTACTCGGAGAGCAGCGAGTCGTAGATGTAGAACTTCGCCTGGTCCTCGGTGAGAGCCGACAGCGGCGTCCACTCGTCGGCGTTCTTGCGGTCGATGATCGTGCCGAAGCGCGACACGAAGGTGCCTCGACGCGAGTCCTGACCGGCGAGGCGGACCGGACGGCCGTCCATGAGCAGGGAGCCGAGGGCGAGGATCTCGCCGGTGCCCCAGTCGATCGGGCCGTCGGTGATCGCAGCAGCGCGGCGCTGCAGCTGCGGCATCACCTTGGGGTGCACGGTGAAGCCGTCGGGCGGGGTGACGTAGGCGTCGGCGATCCGCTTGAGGCACGCGAGGTCGATGGCGGTGCGCATCTCGCCGGAGGGCTTCTCCGGGTAGTCCGGCACGGTCGTCCACTCGGGCGGCTGCGAGGAGGCGTCCTTGACCTCGGTGAAGACCCGCTCGAGCTGCTGCTGGTAGTCGGCCAGCACCTGCTCGGCTTCTTCGATCGTGATGTCACCGCGACCGATGAGCGACTCGGTGTAGAGCTTGCGCACCGAGCGCTTCTGCTCGATCAGGTCGTACATCAGGGGCTGGGTGTACGACGGGTCGTCGCCCTCGTTGTGACCGCGGCGGCGGTAGCAGACGAGGTCGATGACGACGTCCTTGTTGAACGCCTGGCGGTACTCGAAGGCCAGCCGCGCGACGCGGATGCAGGCCTCGGGGTCGTCACCGTTGACGTGGAAGATCGGCGCCTGAACCATCCGCGCCACGTCGGTGCAGTAGAGCGAGGAGCGCGAGGAGCCCGGCGAGGTGGTGAAGCCGACCTGGTTGTTGACCACGACGTGGATCGTTCCGCCGGTGCGGTAGCCGCGCAGCTGGGAGAGGTTGAGCGTCTCGGCGACGACTCCCTGTCCGGCGAACGCAGCGTCACCGTGCACGAGCAGCGGCATGACCGGGAACGACTCACCCTGGTCGAGGACGTCCTGCTTGGCGCGGGCGATGCCCTCGAGCACCGGGTCGACCGCCTCGAGGTGCGAGGGGTTCGCGGCCACGGAGACCTTGATCTTGTCGCCGGAGCCGGCGACGAACTCGCCCTCGGCGCCGAGGTGGTACTTCACGTCGCCGGAGCCCTGGACCGTGCGCGGGTCGATGTTGCCCTCGAACTCGCGGAAGATCTGGGAGTACTTCTTGCCGACGATGTTGGCGAGCACGTTGAGCCGGCCGCGGTGGGCCATGCCGATGGTGACCTCGTCGAGGCCGACCTCGGCGGCTGCCTCGCAGATCTCGTCGATCACCGGGATCGTG
Source organism: Nocardioides sp. (assembly GCF_034670285.1). Lineage (GTDB taxonomy): Bacteria > Actinomycetota > Actinomycetes > Propionibacteriales > Nocardioidaceae > Nocardioides. The sequence continues at coordinate 11,528 of NZ_JAXMNS010000043.1, forward strand.
GTCTCGCCGCCCTCGAGGCTGAAGCGCTTCTGGCCGACGAACTTGGTCTGCAGGAACGTCTCGAACGCCTCGGCCTGGTTGAGCTTGAGCAGGATGCGCAGCTGCTCCTCGCGCGGGGGCTTGGTGTGGGGGCGCTCGACGCGCTCCTGCACCCAGCGACGCTGCTCGGGATCCATGATGTGCATGTACTCGATGCCGGTGGTGCGGCAGTAGGAGTCGCGCAGGATGCCGAGGATCGTGCGGAGCTTCATGAACCGGCGACCGTCACCGAACGAGCCGGTGGCGAACTCGCGGTCGAGGTCCCACAGCGTCAGGCCGTGCGACTCGATCTGGAGGTCGGGGTGGGTGCGCTGGCGGTACTCCAGCGGGTCGGTGTCGGCCATCATGTGCCCACGGACGCGGTAGGCGTGGATGAGCTCGAGGATCCGGGCCTGCTTGCTGATCTCGTCGTCGTGGGACGTCGCGATGTCGTTGCCCCAGCGGATCGGCTCGTAGGGGATCCGCAGCGAGCGGAAGATGTCGTCGTAGAAGCCGTCGGCGCCCAGGAGCAGCTGGTGGAGGCGCTTGAGGAACTCGCCGGACTGCGCACCCTGGATGACGCGGTGGTCGTAGGTCGACGTCAGCGTCATGACCTTGCTGATGCCGTTGCGCGCGATGGCCTCGTCGGAGGCGCCCTGCCACTCGGCGGGGTACTCCATCGCGCCGACGCCGATGATGGCGCCCTGGCCCGACATCAGACGGGGGACCGAGTGCACGGTGCCGATGCCGCCGGGGTTGGTGAGGCTGATCGAGGTGCCCTGGAAGTCGGCCACGGTGAGCTTGTTGTCGCGCGCCTTGCGCACGACGTCCTCGTAGGCGGTCCAGAACGCCGCGAACTCCATGTCCTCGGCGGCCTTGATGGCCGGCACGAGCAGCTGGCGCGAGCCGTCGGGCTTCGGCACGTCGATCGCGAGCCCGAGGTTGATGTGGGCGGGCTTGATGAGGTTGGGCTTGCCGTCGACGACCTCGAAGCCGACGTTCATCTCCGGCATCGAGCGGGCGGCGCGCACCAGGGCGTAGCCGATCAGGTGGGTGAAGGAGACCTTGCCACCGCGGGCGCGGGCGAGGTGGCTGTTGATGACGATGCGGTTGTCCCACAGGAGCTTGACCGGCACCGAGCGGACCGAGGTCGCCGTCGGCACGGTGAGCGAGTCGTCCATGTTCTTGACGACGCGCGCCGGGGCTCCACGCAGCACGGTGTAGGTCGGCTCGTCGCTGGCCTCGGACGGCTCGGGGGGCTTGGCGTCCTTGGGGGTGGGGTTGTTCGTGGCCTTGGCCGGCTCGGCAGCCTTGCCCGTCGAGCGCGGCTCCGACTTGGGGGCGGCCTTGGCCGCGGGCTTCTCGTCAGCAGCCGCAGGCTTGGCAGCAGGCTTCTCGGGCGCCTTCGCCGGCGCCTTCTCGGACGCCTTCTCAGGGGCCTTCTCGGGGGCATTGGCGGGCGTCTTGGCGGCGGGCTTCTCGGCCGACGAGCCGTTGGACGTCGGGGCGCCGTTGCTCGGCTTCGACGACGAGGAGCTCTCGGCGCCGAAGTACGCCTTCCACGCCGGATCGACGCTCGCGGGATCAGCGTCGTACTGCTCCCGCATCGCCTCCACGAGCCACTCGTTGGCACCGAAGTCGGTGTCAGAGGGCTCGGTGGAACTGGTGGAGGGGCCTGAGGACTGCGGCACGGCTTGTTTCGCCTCTTCCGGGAAGGTGCTGGTGGGTGCGGGTGGTCTACTGAACGTCGTGTTGCATCGGAGGGCGCACCGAACGGCGCGCAACCCGACGCGGTGTCAAGGCTAGACCCACACGCCACCAAATGCGCGGTGTGCGGGGCACTTTCGGGCAGTCTGTCAGGCAGACCACATCCACG
>NZ_JAXMNS010000044.1:0-13345 GCF_034670285.1 Nocardioides sp.
CAAGGGCATCGGCAAGCTCGCCGAGCCGCTGATGAAGTTGGTCTTTGAGCGGATCGGCTCCAAGACCGAGGAGCAGATGACCGGGGTGCTCAACGGGCTGTGAGCCCTGGTTGTGACTCCTAGGCCTCGTCGAGGCCGCTGAGGTCTGAAGGGACGTCGACCGCGTGCTCGCGCAGCACGTCGAGCGGCACGATCTGCAGCACCGCCTCATTGGTCGAGGCGAGTACGACGTGCGCCGCGGCGCCGTCCTGGTGTGCGCGTGCCCAGTTGTGGGCCGTGACGCACCAGCGGTCGCCGGGCACGAGCCCGGGGAAGTCGTACATCGGCAGCGGGGTGCTGAGGTCGTTGCCGATGGCGCTCTGGTGAGCGAGGAAGACGTCGGTCACCACCGCGCAGATCGTGTGGCTGCCACGGTCCTCCGGTCCGGTGGCGCAGCAGCCGTCGCGGAAGAATCCGGTCATCGGCTCGGTGCCGCAGGGTTCCAGCTCGCCGCCCAGGACGTTGCGTTCGGTCATGGCTCCACATTCGCACGTCCTCGACGTGGCGGGGGAGCAAGGTCGCGCGCGATTCAGGCTGATGCCGAATTCGGCGGCTCGATCTCGAACTCGAGCCACAGGGGGTAGTGGTCCGAGATCCGCCAGGACAGCTGGTTCTTGGTCAGGTCGGGGAAGGCGTGCGGCACGAAGTCGAACGAGCCGCCGTGGTGGGTGTAGGTCATCGAGTGCAGCAGGGAGTCCCCGGTCGGGGTGGAGAACCAGGCGATCTGGTCGTAGAAGCGCGTGGCATCGGCATGGTCGAAGATCGTGCGTGGCGCGTCGTTCATCTCGGCGGGTGGGAACAGGCCGGTGGAGACGAAGGCTTGGTAGAGCGGGTCGTCGAGCCGGTCGAGGTTGAAGTCGCCGAGCAGCAGCAGGTTGTTGTTCCAGTCGTCGGTCCGGTCGGTCCAGGCACGCATCCACTGGGCGATCTCGGTGATCTCCGGGAGCCGGTCGGTGGGGTGCTTGCCCCAGATCACGTGGACCGTCGCCAGGATGAAGTCGACCCCGCAGCGGGTGAAGGAAGCCGCGTAGGGCGTGCGCGCGAACTGCTCAGCCGGCTGACCGGTGACGGTGGGCGGCAGCACGATCTCGCCGACCAAGCCCGACGGTTGCACTCGGTCGGCGCGGTAGAGGAACGTGAGCCGCTCGCCGTTGCCGGCATCGCCCTCGGTGACGTCGGACGTCAGCAGCCGCCAGTCGCTCCCGAGCCGCTCGAGCAGGAACCGCAAGGCACTGACGTTGCGCCGGACTTCCTGCACCGCGACCACGTCGAAGCACGCCACGACCTCGGCGATGCAGGCGACCGCGTGCCAGTCGCGCTTGGGTGAGTCGTCTGCGTCGGCGTCCCACTTCTCGGTCAGGCCGCCGAAGGCGCGCAGGTTCCATGTCGCGACCAGCAGATTCGTCGCGGTGCGGCGGGGGATCGCTGCAGCAGCCGCCACGGCCATCTGCTGCACGTCAGCGTCCACCTCGGCGGGCATCACGAGGGGGTCGGCAACCAGGCCGCTGGGCATCGACATCACGCATCCCGTCATAGGCCGCTCGACTCCGCGTTCTTGAGTATTCACCTAGATGCGACTCAGGGGTAGCGATCTGCCGGTTCGGTCGCCGTCGGCGGGAACTGCGGAGCGGGCCCGGCGTCCTGTGGAGAACCCGGTTTTCGGGGTCGGAGTGTCGGTGGTGGGTGCTTGAGTGGACTCATGGCGGACACCACTACTCATGCGGGATCGGGTCACCCGATCGGTGCTGTGGTGGGTGCTGCGCGTGCTGGTTTCGCCGGCATCGTGGAGGCTCAGACGTGGTCGCTGGGTGGGGCCGAGACGCGTGATCTGCTGGTGGAGGTCACGGCGTTGGCAGCGCAGGTCGCCGAGCTCCAGGCCCGGTTGCTGGTGCACGGTGAGTCGACGGGGGCGACGTCGACCGAGGTGCAGGCCACCAGCACGGCGGCGTGGTTGGCCGGCACCACGCGGACGGTGAAGCGTGATGCGTTCGCGGCTACCAAGCTCGCGGGCAAGCTTGCCGCGTGGGAGGCGACCAGGTTTTCGGTGGCGCGTGGTGAGGTCCTGCCCGACCAGGCCGGGGTGATCGTCGATGCTGTCGAGGCGTTGCCCGAGCAGACCTGGGTGCGTCAGCAGTGCGAGAAGCACTTGCTCGCGTTGGCCGCCGAGCACGACGCGAAAGACCTGAAGACCCTGGGACGCCGGGTGTTGGCGGTCATCGACCCCGAAGCAGCCGAGGCCCACGAGGCCAAGTTGTTGGAGGAAGAGGAGAAGCGGGCCGCTACCAAGACGCGGTTCTCGATGGGCACCAACGGCGACGGCACCCACACCGGCCGGTTCACGATCCCCGACCTGTACGCCGACATGCTCAAGAAGGCCCTTCACGGCTTTGCCGCGCCTAAGCATGTCCGCTCCCAGGGCGGGGCCTATGACTACCAGCGCCCATCGCCGGAGCGGGCCGGTGAGGCGTTCTGCGAGTTCATCGAGCGCCACCCGATCGACCAGGTCCCTGATGCCGGCGGCACGAGTGCGACCGTGGTCGTGACTGTCGAGCTCGCCACGCTGTTGGGTGGCATCAAGGCAGCAGCCCTCGACACCGGCACCATGATCACCGCCGGCACCGCGCGGAGGTTGGCGTGCGAGGCCGGGATCATCCCCGCAGTCCTCAACGGCACCTCACAGGTCCTCGACCTGGGTCGTAAGAACCGTTTCCACACCAAGACCCAACGCCTCGCGATCGGGCTCGCGCAGAAGCACTGCCAAGCACCGGCCTGTACGGACCTAGACCGCCCAGGGCAGAAGTTTCAGGCGGTGATGGCCGCGCCGTCGTCCGACGGCTCGACGCCGAGCAGACGATCACGCAGCGACACCAGCTCCGAGACGGTGTCGAGGAATCGCACCGTGCTCTCACCGACGCGCAGGTCGTCGAAGTAGTGGTGGCGCATGGCCACGCGCGCCAGCTGGTGCTCGTCGATCTCGAGGCGAGAGGCGATGAGCTGCGTCAGCGCGCCGGCACGATCGAAGGCGTCGGGGCTGATCACGTCCGCGCAGCGACTGACCGGCACGTCCTCGCGCAGCCGCTCGGCATCGCCCTGCGGGTCGGTGAGGAAGATCGGCTTCTCGTTGCGCAGATAGAGCCAGTCGAGCCCGACCGAGGAGACGTCGGTGATCATGGCGTCGCAGTCGGGGATCACCGCCAGGATGTCGCCGTGGGTCACGCTCTCGTGCCCCGCCTCGGGCTCGGCCGCAGCAGCGGAGGCGACCAGGTCGAGGATCGCGAGGTGGGCCGCCCTCACCGCAGGGGTCTGGCTCGTGACGACCTTCGGGTGCGGCTTGTAGGCCAGGCGTACGTCGGGCACGGCCAGGGCCGCCCGCACGATCGCGACCCCGAGCGTGGTCACCGACGTGTAGTCGTTGTAGTCGGCGTCGCCCTCCCACGTGGGGGCGTAGAGCACGGTGCGCCGCTCGCTGGCTGCGAGCAGCGACGGCGGGCGCAGGTCGAGCTGCGGACGGCCGACCCGCACCAGGCGACTGTCGTCGAACTCCATCAGCGCAGCCAGGTGGCGCTGCACCGCTGCCTCACCCGCGACGAGCACGCGGTCGTAGGCCTTGGCGTTGTTGCTCGCCATGCTCTGCTTGTCGCTCTCCCCGTGGTTGATGTGCACGTGGAGACGGCGGTTGTCGATCAGCGACTGGAAGTTGAGAGCCGAGTTGTTGCAGTAGAGGACGACCCCGGCGTCGAGCCGGTCGTAGAGCTCGGTCAGGTCGGTCAGCGTCGGCGCGGTCAGCACCGGCAGCGTCGTCCGGCTCTCGAGCACCTCGGCCGAGGCAGGGTCGCGCACCACGATGCCCACCGGGTGCTGGGCATGCAGGATCTCGAGGACGTCGAGCCACTGCACGAGTTGATAGGTGCGGGTCGGGTCGTCCGCGAAGTAGGCGATGACGGAGACCTCGGGCACCTACAGATTCTAGGGCCACCAGCGCAATGCTCCCGACCACGCGAGCTGTGGTGTTTACCTCTGGGCACCGGAGGGGCAGGGTGAGGCGCATGGCTGCCGCTCCCCACGGACTCGTGTTTCCGATCGACCCCACCGACGCCGAGGGACGGCGCAGCACGACGTCGACCGGTCGCGGGGTGGTCGCCGACGCGTTGTGCCCCGTCGACCCTGTCGGCTCGCGTGCCGCTGAGCGCGAGACCACGTGGCGCACGCAGTACCTCCCGTGGTTCCGCCGTCTCGTCGAGGCCGGGCTGGGAACCCCGGAAGATGCAGGCACAGTCGCCCGCGCCGGCCTGGACTCGCTGCACGCGCGGATGTGCGTCGCCGGCCAGGACGGCGAGCCGGACCAGCCGCTGACGTCGTGGCCCCGCTCCACCGCCGGCTTCGGCCAGGTCGAGCTGCACGGCTCGGCCGAGCCGCTGCGCGAGCTGGTGCTGCCCTACCGCGGCGAGCGGCTTCGCGGCGACGACGTACGACGTCGGGTCGAGGCGTGGGCGCAGGCCGGCGTCGTCGAGCCCAGCCTTGCCGAGGCCATCGACCTTGTGCTCGACAACCCCGACTGGCTGCGCCTCGAGGGCCGCACCGTCGCGGTGATCGGCGCCGGGTCAGAGATGGGTCCGCTCCAGGCCCTGAGCCGCTGGGGTGCGCGGGTGGCGGCAGTCGACCTGCCGCGCGACGACATCTGGGAGCGGGTCAGCGACACCGTCGCAGTCGGAGCGGGCACCGTCGTCGCGCCGGCCCTCGAAGGACGCCCCGGCGCGGACCTGCTCGCCGACGTGCCGACTCTTGCCGACTGGCTCGGCGAGCAGCCGGGCACGCTGGTCTTGGGCAACTACGTGTACGCCGACGGCGCCACCAACGTGCGCGTCTCCATGGCCGTCGACGAGCTCAGTCGGCGCCTGCTCGAGACGCGCGACGACACCGCGCTTGCTTTCCTCGCAACGCCCACCGACGTCTTCGCCGTGCCCGGTGAGGCTGTCGACCAGGCACTGGCCGCGTACGCCGGGCGAGGGCGGTTCAGCAAGGGGTTCGGTCGCCCGCTGCGCACGGTCTCGGGCGGACGGCTGCTCCAGCGGCCGTACGCCGGCCCCGCCGACCCGGGCATCAACGACTCGCTCGTGCCTCAGCAGGGACCCAACTACGCCCTTGCCAAGCGGCTCCAGCGCTGGCGCGCCACGAATGCTCGCCACGATGGGCGCCTGGTCTCGCTCAACGTCGCGCCCCCGACGCGCACCCGCTCGGTGGTCAAGAACCGCGCCCTCGCTGCGGCGTACGCCGGGGCGCACCGCTTCGGCGTCGAGGTCTTCGACCCCTCGACCTCCAACGTGCTGATGGCCGCGTTGCTCGTCCACGACCTCCACACCGGTGGGGGACCCCACCACGAGCACTCGTGGCAGGACGAGGCGTACGCCGCGGCGCACGGCGGGCTGTGGCGCGCGGCGTACTCGCCTCGCAGCGCCCTCGGGCTGGCCGCCCTGCTCGGCGTCGGTGGGGCTCGCGGGTGACCGGCCCCGACCTGAGTGCCGAGGAGCAGCGGGTCCTCGGCGCCCTCCTGGAGAAGGAGGTGACTGTGCCGGCGAGCTATCCGATGTCGGTCAACACAGTCATCACGGCGTGCAACCAGTCGAGCAGCCGCGAGCCGGTCACCGAGTACGACGAGGCCACGGTCCACCGGGTGCTGCGCGCGCTCAAGGAGCAGGACCTCGTCGCGGTGACGTGGCAGGACTCCGGACGGCGCACGCTCAAGTACGTCCAGACCGTCGCCGCTCGCCACGGCTGGGCACCCGACGAGCGCGCGCTCCTGACGGTCCTGCTGCTGCGTGGCGCGCAGGCGCCCGGCGCCCTCAAGACCCGCACCGAGCGGCTGCACCCGTTTGCCGACCGCACTGAGGTCGAGGCCTGCCTGACGAGGATGGCGGCCGCCGAGCCGCCGCTGGTGCAGCAGCAGCCCAAGCGTCCGCGCGAGCAGGACCACCGGTGGATTCACCTGCTCGGCCCCGCCGACGACGACAGCGGCTCGACACCCTCCAGCGCCCAGGCGCCGGACCGCGAGACCGTGATCGCCCACGGCGCCGAGGCTCGCGACACCGCCGTGCGCACGTCGTACGACGCCGTCGCTGCGTCGTACGCGCAGAACTTCGTCGACGAGCTCGCCGAGATGCCCTTCGAGCGGATGCTCCTCGACCGCGTCGCTGCCGGCCCAGGCCCGGTGGTCGAGGTGGGTTGCGGACCTGGCCACGTCACGGCGCACCTTGCCGCGCAGGGGGCCGATGCCCACGGGATCGACCTGTCGCCGGAGATGATCGACCAGGCGCTCAACCGCTATCGCGACGGCCGCTACGAGGTGGGAGACCTGCGCCGGCTGATGCGCCCCACCAACGCCGAGGGCTGGGGCGCGGTGCTCGCCTGGTACTCGCTGATCCACTTCGCGCCCTCCGAGCTGCCCAGCGCGATCGAGGCGCTGGTCAGGCCGCTGGCGCCCGGCGGGACGTTGCTGCTCGCGATGCATGCCGGGACCGAGGTGCTCAGCCCTGGCACGTGGTTCGACCACGAGATCTCGCTCGACTTCGTGCTGCACCAGCCCGCTGAGGTCGTGGCGCTGGTCGAGCAGGCGGGCCTGGTGGACGTCGAGTGGTATCACCGCGGGCCGGTGACGACCCGCGGTGAGCGGCAGGAGCGGCTCTACGTGCTCGCACGCAAGCCCCGCCCAGCCATGGGCTGAGCGAGTGGCTCAGCTCTCCAGCGCGGCGTCGAGGGTGATCTCGACACCGGTGAGGGCCTTGCTGACCGGGCAGCCGGCCTTGGCGCTCTCGGCGGCCTCGAGGAAGCCGGCCTCGTCGAGGCCGTCGACCTCGCCGCGCACGGTGATCTTGATGCCGGTGAGGCGGAACCCGCCGGCGGGGTCCTCGCCCAGGGAGACCTCGACCGTGACGTCGAGGGCCTGCGGCGTGCCGCCAGCCTCGGCGATGACGGCGGAGAGCTGCATGGCGTAGCAGGAGGAGTGCGCCGCGGCGATGAGCTCTTCGGGGCTCGTCGTGCCGTTGGCGTCCTCGGCCGCGCGCTTGGGGAAGGAGACGTCGTAGGTGCCGACCTTCGAGCTGCTGAGCTCGACCTGACCGGAGCCGTCCTGCAGGGTGCCGTTCCAAGCGGTGCGTGCGGTGCGAGTAGGCATCGGAGTCCTTCCGTCGTGGCCAGGGTCTGCGGATCAGCCCTGATCACCCACTGAACCTGCTCCAGAGACCCGCTATTCCACGACGGAGATGTGCGCCGCGGACTCGCGGGCGGTCGCGCGGGCCGCCTCGACGTCCTCGCCCAGCGCCAGCGTGACCGCCATCCGACGACGACCCCCGACCTCGGGCTTGCCGAAGACCCGCACCTGGGTGTCGGCAACGGCCAGCGCCCGCTCGACCCCGGCGAACCTCGGAGCGACCTGCTCGCCCTCGACGAGGACGGCGCACGAGGCCGCGGCACCGCGGGCCCGGACGTTCGGGATCGGCAGACCGAGGATGGCGCGCGCGTGCAGCGCGAACTCCGAGAGGTCCTGGGAGACGAGGGTGACCAGGCCGGTGTCGTGGGGGCGCGGGGAGAGCTCGGAGAAGATGACGTCGTCACCGCGCACGAACAGCTCGACGCCGAACAGCCCGCGGCCCGTCGTCCCGCACAGCTCGCGCACGACCGTCTCGGCCATCTGCTCGGCCGCGGCGAGGACGCCTGCCTCCATCGGCTGTGGCTGCCACGACTCGCGGTAGTCGCCGTCGACCTGCACGTGGCCGATCGGCGCGCAGAACGAGATCGCGTCGCGCGACGGGTCGTCAGGAGCCTCCACCGAGGCGTGCTTGATGGTGAGCAGGGTGATCTCGTAGTCGAACGGCACGAAGCCCTCGACGATCACCCGGCCCTGCCCGGCGCGGCCGCCCGACTGGGCGTAGTCCCACGAGGTCGAGACGTCACCAGGGGAGCGCACCACCGACTGGCCCTTGCCCGACGACGACATGACCGGCTTGACGACGCACGGGATCCCGATCGCCTCGACGGCGTCGGCGAACTCCTCGGCGGTGTCGGCAAAGCGGTACGGCGACGTGGTCACCGACAGCTCCTCGGCCACGAGGCGTCGGATGCCCTCGCGGTCCATGGTCAGCCAGGCAGCCCGTGCGGTGGGGATGATCGTGACGCCCTCGGCCTCGAGCTCGCGGAGGGTCGGCGTGTGGATGGCCTCGATCTCCGGCACGACCCACTGCGGCTGCTCGAGCTCGATGACCCGGCGCACCTCGGCCGCATCGAGCATGTCGATGACGTGGCTGCGGTGGGCGACCTGCATCGCCGGGGCGTCGGCGTACCGGTCGACGGCGATCGTCTCCACCCCGAGTCGCTGGAGCTCGATCACGAGCTCCTTGCCCAGCTCGCCGGAGCCGAGCAGCAGGACGCGGGTGGAGGTCGCACTCAGCGGGGTGCCCAGGATCGTCACGCGCGCCAACCTAGTGGAGACCCGGGTCCACGTTCAGGCGAGGTCGAGCACCACGTCGGCCAGCACGGGGGAGCCGTCGCGGGGGCCACCGACGATCGCGGCCGAGGCCACGATGCGGCCGTCCTCTCGCCAGCCGCGCACGCCGATCGTCTCGCCGGGGAAGACGACCCCGGAGAAGCGTCCGCCGAAGCCGAAGACCTTCGACGCGTCGCCGTCGAGCAGCGCGTCGGTGAGCTCGCGCAGCACGATGCCGTAGGAGCACAACCCGTGCAGGATCGGCGCCGGGAAGCCGGCAGCCTTCGCGAAGTCGGGGTCGGCATGCAGCGGGTTGCGGTCGCCGCACAGCCGGTAGAGCAGCGCCTGCTGCGGGGTCACGGCGTACGACGTGACGGCGTCCGGCTCACGGTCGGGCAGGTCGACGGCCTGCGACGACCCACGGTCGCCACCCCAGCCACCCTCGCCCTTGACGAAGATCGAGGAGCGCACGGTCCACAGCTCCTCGCCGGTGCCGTCGGTGCCCGCGGTCGCGACGCCCTCCTGCCAGATCACCGCCGCCTTGCCCTTGTCCCAGATGTCGGTGATCGAGGTGCGGATCGTCGCCGTGCCCGAGGTGGGCAGCGGTGCGTGGACGGTGATCGACTGGGCGCCGTGCACGACCTGCGCCAGGTTGATGTCGCAGCCCGGCAGGTCGAGTGGCGGCGGGTCGGTCTCGTGGAACGTCGGTGCCACGACGCCGAAGGACGGCAAAACCTGCAGCCCGGGGCCGTCGTAGGTGTAGGCCAGCGCCTGCGACGACACGTTGTCGCCGTCACGGGTGCCGGCGCCGATGCCCAGGTGGTAGAGCAGGACGTCGCTCTCGGTCCAGGAGAAGGTGCGCGCGCCGAGGTCGGCGCCGATCGCGACGGACGGGTCGATGGGCATCAGGCGGTTTCCTTTTCGGTGCGAGTCGTGGCCACCGCTTGGGCGATGTCCTCGGCGGCCAGGTAGCCGAACGCGAGGGCGGGGCCGATGGTGGCGCCGGGGCCGGCGTAGGTGCGTCCCATCACGGCCGAGGAGACGTTGCCCGCGGCGTAGAGACCCGCGATGACCGACCCGTCGGGGCGCAGGACCCGAGCGCGGGTGTCGGTGACCAGGCCGCCCTTGGTGCCGAGGTCGCCCGGCACGATCTTGACGGCGTAGAAGGGCGCCTCGTCGATTACGTGCAGCGACGGGTTCGGCTTCACGGTCGGGTCGGAGTAGTACTTGTCGTAGGCCGAGACCCCGCGGTGGAAGTCGGCGTCGTCACCGGAGGCGGCGAAGCCGTTGAAGCGCTCGAGCGTGGCGCTCAGCGCCTCGGCGGGGACGTCGATCTCGGCGGCCAGGGCGGCGATGCTCGAGGCCTTCTTGACGGTGCCCATCTTGTACCAGCGGCCCGGGAAGGGCTGGCGCGGGAAGAGCCCGGCGAAGAGGTAGCGGTTGCGGTAGCGCTGGTCGATGATCATCCAGCTCGGCACGTGCCCGACGCCGGTGGCCTCACCGGCATACATCTCGTGCACGGCCTCGACGTAGGGGAGCGCCTCGTTCATGTAGCGCTCGCCGGCCTGGTTGACGATGATCGAGCCGGGCAGGTTGCGCTCGGCCAGGCAGAACCACGGCCCGCTCGGTAGCGGGATCGTCGGGCCCCACCAGGAGTCGTCGAGCAGGTCGGTGGCGGCCCCGGCCGCCATCCCGGCCACGAGGCCGCCGCCGGTGTTGAACTGCGAGCCGGTGGTCCAGTCGGTCGAGGTCGGCTGGGGTTGGTACTGCTCGCGGAGCGCGAGGTTCTTCTCGAACCCACCGCTGCCGAGGATGACGCCGCGACGAGCCCGGACGACGTGCTCGGTCTCGCCCTGCTTGACCCGCACACCGACGACCCGACCGTCCTCCACGACCAGGTCGACCAGCTCGGTGTCGTAGTGCAGTGGCACGTCGGCGTCGATGAGGCCCTTGCGCAGACCGATGGCGATCGCGTTGCCCATCGCATACATGCGTCGGCCGCGCAGCCCGGCCCAGGCACGGGCGAGGACGACCTTCAGCATCGTGATCGGACCACCCAGGGTGCGCAGGCCGAGGCTGATCTTCCGGAACATCGCCTGCGTGACGATCATGTTGGCGGGGGCCTTGGTGTACTGCGGGTGGAGCCGGTCCAGCTCGTCGCCGAGGAAGCTGGCGTCCATCGGGATCGGCTCGCAGCTGCGGCCCTTGACGCGTCCGCCGGGAGCCTCGGGGTGGTAGTCGGCGTAGTCCGGCACCCACGTGAAGCGCAGCGGGGTGTGCTCCTTGATGAAGTCGAGCACCTCGGGGCCGCGGTCGAGGTAGGTGTCGCGACGCTCCTTCGGCACGACGTCGCCGACGATCGCGTCGAGGTAGCGCTTGGACTCCGAGATCGGGTCGGCCTGGCCGGCGGCCTGCAGCGCGTAGTTGCCGGGCATCCACACGCCACCGCCGCTGCGCGCGGTCGAGCCACCGAAGTGGCCGCTCTTCTCGACCAGGATCGTGTCGAGGCCTTGCTTGGTGGCTGCCAGGGCCGCGCTCATGCCGGCGCCGCCGGCTCCGACGACGACGACGTCGACCTCGAGGGGAAGCCCGAGGGGGAGGGCGCCGGCGGTGCTGGGGACAGGGGTGCTCATGGCGCAAAACTGTAACAGGTTCTAGTATGGCGCGGTGACCTCACAGGACGCCATCCAGGCCGCCGTCGACCGGCTGGCCGACGCCCAGGAGTCGCGGGTGCCGTGCGCGGCGGTCCGCGACCTCATCGGCACCGACGACCTCCCCGCGGCGTACGCCGTGCAGCAGGGGTTGGTGCAACGCCGCCTGGCCGGCGGGGCGACGGTCGTCGGCCGCAAGATCGGCGCGACGTCCAAGGCGGTCCAGGACCAGCTCGGCGTCGACCAGCCCGACTTCGGCTACCTCCTCAGCGACATGGACGTCAGCAGCGGCGCCGCGCCGGGCGCCGCATCGATCTCGATGCGCACCCTCGTCCAGCCGCGCGTCGAGGCCGAGGTCGCCTTCGTGATGGGCCGCGACGTCGACGTGCCGGAGGAGGAGATCACCCTCGACTACGTGCGCGCCTCGGTCGCCTCCGCGCTCCCCGCCCTCGAGATCGTCGACTCCCGCATCGCGTCGTGGGACATCGGCTTCACCGACACAGTCGCCGACAACGCCTCCAGCGGCCTCTTCGTCGTCGGGACCGCCGACGCGCGCAGCCTGGCCGAGGTCGAGCCCGTCGACGTCGTGATGTCGCTGACCATCAACGGCGAGGAGCGCTCGGCCGGCACGGGCGCTGCCTGCCTGGGCGACCCGCTCGAGGCGCTGCGCTGGCTCGCCGTCCAAGCCGCCCGCTTCGGGGATCCGTTGCGGGCCGGCCACCTGATTCTGTCCGGGGCCCTGGGCCCGTTCGTGCCGTTCGTCCCGGGTGACCGGGTGGTGGCGTCGATCAGCGGGTTCGCCCCGCTGAGCGTTGAGTTCGAGGAGTAGAAGAGTGTCCGAGCAGAGGAAGCTCACCGCCGCCATCGTCGGTCCCGGCAACATCGGGACCGACCTCATGTACAAGCTGCTGCGCAGCCAGGTGATCGAGCCGCGCTGGATGATCGGGGTGGACCCGGCCTCGGAGGGGCTCAAGCTCGCCACCGGCAAGGGGCTCGAGGCCTCGCACGAGGGGGTCGACTGGCTGCTCAAGCAGGACGTCCTGCCGGACCTCATCTTCGAGGCCACCTCGGCCTACGTGCACCGTGAGTACGCCCCGCGCTACGAGGAGGCCGGCATCGTCGCGGTCGACCTGACCCCGGCCGCCGTCGGACCCGCCGTCATCCCGCCGGTGAACGGCGAGACCCACGTGGGAGCGATGAACGTCAACATGATCACCTGCGGTGGCCAGGCGACCATCCCGATGGTCGCTGCGGTCTCCCGCGCAGTGGTCGACGCCGGGGGAGTCTCGTACGCCGAGATCGTCGCCTCGGTCTCGTCGATGTCGGCCGGACCCGGCACGCGCGCCAACATCGACGAGTTCACCAGCACCACGTCGGCGGGCGTCGTCTCCATCGGCGGAGCCGCGCGCGGCAAGGCGATCATCATCCTCAACCCGGCCGAGCCGCCCATGATCATGCGCGACACGATCTACTGCGCGGTCTCCCCGGACGCCGACCGTGACGCGATCATCGCCTCAGTGTTCGAGATGGAGAAGGCCGTCCAGGAGTACGTCCCGGGCTACCGGCTCCTCCAGGAGCCGCAGATCGACGAGCCGTCGGCCGCCACGCAGGGCCAGACGAAGGTCTCGATCTTCGTCGAGGTCGAGGGCGCGGGCGACTTCCTGCCGCCGTACGCCGGCAACCTCGACATCATGACCGCCGCCGCCGCACGCGTCGGCGACAACATCGCACGCGCCAAGCTGGGAGCCCTCTCGTGACCGACTCGACCGACCTCAACGTCCTGTCCCGCACCTGGTCCGGCACCCACGGCACCGAGCCGTGGGGCGACCTCGACCTGCGGCTCACCGACACCTGCCTGCGCGACGGGTCGCACCACAAGCGCCACCAGTTCACCGCCACCGAGGTGCACGACATCGTCGAGGCGCTCGACAACTCCGGGGTGCCGGTGATCGAGGTGACCCACGGTGACGGCCTCGGCGGCTCGTCGTTCAACTACGGCTTCTCGCGCACCCCTGAGCAAGAGCTCATCAAGATCGCCGCCGAGACCGCCAAGCGTGCCAAGATCGCCTTCCTGATGCTGCCCGGACTCGGCACCAAGGACGACATCCGGGCCGCCCAGGACAACGGTGGCCAGATCTGTCGCGTCGCCACCCACTGCACCGAGGCCGACGTCTCGATC
>NZ_JAXMNS010000045.1:0-13050 GCF_034670285.1 Nocardioides sp.
GCAGGGCGAGCAGGTCGACGACGCTCTCCGGGCCGTCGCCGCCACCGGGCGTCAGCAGGCTGCGGTCGAGGCCGGCCGAGAACGTGGCCCCCTCCCCCTGCAGCACGACCACACGCACCTCGTCGGGGATCTCCTCGCCCAGCGCCGCGAGCGTGCGCCACATGGTGGGCGTCTGGGAGTTGCGCGAGGCCGGACGGTCGAGGGTGATCGTGGCGACCACGCCGTCGACCTCGTAGCGGAGACCGGCTGCAGCGAGCTGTTCAGGAGTCATGCTCGAAGTCTAGGGAGCCGCACCGACGCGCCGCCGTCCGCCCGGCCCCACCGTTGCGCGACCGTCGCGGCCGCCTGCCGGAGGCGTGCCGTTTGGTCCCAAACCACACGCCCCGTGCCCGAAATCGCGCCGTCTGGGACCAGACGACAACATTTCCCACGCCCGAACGTGCCCGGATCGGGCTAGGCCAGGGAGACCAGGTCGGCGTAGCCGTCGTTCCAGAGGTCCTCGTCGCCGTCGGGCAGCAGCAGCACGCGGTCGGGCTCGAGGGCACGCACGGCGCCCTCGTCGTGGGTCACCAGGATGATCGCGCCCTCATAGCTGCGGATGGCCTCGAGGACCTCCTCGCGTGACGCCGGGTCGAGGTTGTTGGTGGGCTCGTCGAGCAGGAGCACGTTGGCGCTCGAGACGACCAGCGACGCCAGCGCGAGCCGCGTCTTCTCACCGCCGGAGAGCACCGCGGCCGACTTGTTGGCGTCGTCGCCGGAGAAGAGGAACGAGCCCAGCACCGACCGGGCCTCGGTGTCGGTGAGCTGCGGTGCGGCGCTCTGCATGTTCTGCAGGACCGTGCGGCTGGTGTCGAGGGTCTCGTGCTCCTGGGCGTAGTAGCCCACCTTGAGCCCGTGACCGGGCTCGAGCCGACCGGTGTCGGGCTGGTCGACGCCGGCGAGGATGCGCAGCATCGTCGTCTTGCCCGCGCCGTTGAAGCCGAGAATGACGACCCGCGAGCCCT
The DNA here is from genome assembly GCF_034670285.1 of Nocardioides sp. Taxonomy (GTDB): domain Bacteria; phylum Actinomycetota; class Actinomycetes; order Propionibacteriales; family Nocardioidaceae; genus Nocardioides. Next base: position 1,005 of record NZ_JAXMNS010000045.1, read on the forward strand.
TGTCGATCGCCAGGTCGACGTCGGTGAAGACCTCGAGCGAGCCGTAGGACTTCGACAGCTCGGAGGCCATGAGCGGCGTCTTGCCGCACGGAGCCGGGGCGGGGAACTTGATCCGCGCGACCTTGTCGGCCTGCCGCTCACCCTCGAGGCCCGACATCATCTTCTCGGCCCGCTTGAGCATCGACTGGGCTGCCTGGGCCTTGGAGGCCTTGGCGCGCATCCGGTTGGCCTGGTCGGTGAGGGTCTTGGCCTTGGTCTCGGTGTTGGCGCGCTCGCGCTTGCGGCGCTTCTCGTCGGTCTCGCGCTGAGTCAGGTAGTTGTGCCAGCCCATGTTGTAGACGTCCATGACCATGCGGTTGGCGTCGAGGTGCATGACCTTGTTGACGGTCTCCTCGAGCAGGTCGTTGTCGTGGCTGATGATGATGAAGCCGCCCTTGTGCGACTTGAGGAACTGCCGCAGCCACACGATCGAGTCGATGTCGAGGTGGTTGGTCGGATCGTCGAGGATGAGCACCTCGGCGTCGGAGAAGAGGATGCGCGCGAGCTCGACCCGGCGGCGCTGACCACCGGAGAGCGTCTTGAGCTGCTGGTCGAGGATGCGGTTCTCGATGCCGAGGCTGGCCGCGATCGTGGCCGCCTCGGACTCGGCGGCGTAGCCACCGCCGGCCTGCATCTCCTCCTCGGCGCGGGTGTAGCGACGCATCGCCTTCTCCCGCGCCTTGCCGTCGTCGCTGCCCATGTCGTGCTCGGCCTGACGCAGCCGCCGTACGACGTCGTCCAGGCCCCGCGCGCCGAGGATCCGGTCACGGGCAAGCACCTCGGGGTCACCCGTGCGGGGATCCTGCGGCAGGTAGCCGACGGCGCCGTTGTTGACGACCGAGCCGCCGGCCGGCTGGGCCTCGCCGGCGAGGATCTTGGTCAGGGTGGTCTTGCCCGCGCCGTTGCGTCCGACCAGCCCGATCTTGTCCCCGGCCGCGACCCGGAAGGAGACGTCCTCCATCAGCAGGCGTGCGCCGGCTCGTACCTCGAGCTTGTGGGCGGTGATCATGGCGTGCGGAGATCTCTCTGTCGTGGCCGATCGGGCGGCATGGCTGAAGGCAGCTTTCGTGACCCCCGGAAGGCGACGCCGCGCTGATCGAGGGCGAACGGAACACCTCGATGAGCCCTAGTCTGTCAGCCATGCGATTCAACCCGAATTCCCGGCTCGACACCGGACGGGTGTCCGACGCAGGTCGCGGCGCGTCCCGCGGCCGCTCCGGGCGCCGTTCCAGCTCCTCGAAGGGCTTTCCGCTCCCTGGCGGCGCCGCCGGCGGCGGCAGCGTGATCGGCATCATCATCGCCGTCGTCGCCTTCGTCATCGCGACCCAGGGCGGGGGCTCGACCCTCCCCGAGATGGGTGGGGGCGCCGGTGGCGGCTACGACACGAGCGCCTTCTCCGACACGGGCCGCTACGCGGGTTGCCGCACCGGCGCTGACGCCAACGAGAGCACCGACTGCGCCCGGGTGGCCGTCGAGAACTCGCTGACGGACTTCTGGTCCGGCGAGCTCGAGTCGGGCTTCCGCCCCGTGCAGCGTCTGGTGACGTTCTCCGGCGGCATCGACACCGCATGTGGAGGGGCGACGTCCGACGTCGGTCCGTTCTACTGCTCGGCCGACGACTCGATCTACCTCGACGACGCGTTCTTCGACGACGTCCTCGCCGGCGCCCTCGACGGCCCGCGCGGCGCGTTCGTGGAGCCCTACGTGCTCGCTCACGAGTACGGCCACCACATCTCCAACCTCATCGGCACGCTCGGCCAGGTCACCGGCGAGACCGGCCCGCAGAGCAGCGGCGTCCGCCTCGAGCTGCAGGCCGACTGCTTCGCCGGCGTCTGGACCAAGCACGCCACCGAGACCGAGGACGCCGCCGGCAACGTGCTGCTGCTCGACCTCAGCCAGGACGACATCGACACCGCCCTCGAGGCCGCCAAGACCGTCGGCGACGACTACATTCAGAAGCAGAGCGGTGGCCGCGTCAACGAGGAGGTCTGGACCCACGGGTCCTCCGACCAGCGCCGCAAGTGGTTCATGATCGGCTACGACCAAGGCGGCATGGAAGCCTGCAACACGTTCGAGATCGACCGGGTCTGAGAGCTCGATCGGGTGGGAAAATCACCGCTCAAGTGGTGAAACTCCCGCTTCTGTCACGGAACTCCACACAACAAGCGGGAGTTCTGTCACAGCAGCCCGAGCGGTGGCGGCGCTACCAGCCCAACAACGCCTCGATCTGCGCGAACTGCCGTTGCAGCGTGCGCAGGTGCGGAGCCACAGCCGGGTGCCGGTACTTCGACGCCAGCGCGCCCTCGCCGGTGGCGACGCGCGCCAGCGCCCACTCCGCTCGGCCCAGGGCGGTGTAGACGGCGGTCACCTGGGCACCGAGCAGGATGTCGTCAAGCGCAGCGACCTCGGCGGGCAGCCCCATCAGGTAGGCGTCGAGCAGTGGCTCGAACTCCTCGCGCGCCCCGAGGGAGAAGAACCCGAGGTCGCCGCCCACCGGTCCGACGCCCAGGGTCGCCCAGTCGATCGCCAGGGCGTCCTCCCCACGTCGACCCGGCACGTTGGCCAGGGTCGGGTCGCCGTGCTGGGGCACCTGCGGCAAGGCGTCCAACGCGTCCAGGAAGGTCGTACGACGGTTCCACAGCGCGTCGGCGATGTCGGCGACCGTCGTCCGGGCCAGGGTCGGCCATCCCCCGGCGCGGTGGTCGGTGGCGGCCAGTCGCGACCGGAGCAGGCCGTGGGCCAGGAACGTCGGTCGGGCCATCGTGGAGCCGGCGAAGCGGCCCAGCGACATCGCCACGAACAGCCCCGTGACTGCAGCGTCCTCGACCCACTCGCGAGTGATCGTGATGCCCTCGGGGTCCTCCTCGATGCGTGCGGGCAGGGCGCACAGGCCGGTCGTGGTCGACGTGATTCCCGTGGCGAGGACGTCGGCCTCGCGGCGCCAGTAGGCGAAGTGGCGCGGGTCGCTGAGCTGGTCGGGGTCGTGCCGCGAGGGCGCGCACAGTCGCTTGATCACGACGGGGCTGTCACCGACCGCGGTGCGCCACACGCCGACCGTCGACGTACCAGCACCTCCGGGCAGCGCGACCCACCCGGGCTCGGGCTCCCACATGGGAGTGACGCTACGTCACCCGGGGTGCCAAGCGGTGCAGCTCGACGTCACTCAGCGCGCCGTCCCGGGCCGTGAGCGTGAGATAGGTGCAGTGCGGCTGGCGCCGACGATCGGTGGGCGACCCGGGGTTGAGCAGGCGCAGCCCACCGGGCGTGGTGGTGTCCCAGGGGATGTGGCTGTGGCCGAAGACCAGCACGTCGGTGTCGGGGTATGCCGCCTGGCACCGGGCCTCGCGCCCCTGCTTCTGCCCGGTCTCGTGCACCACGGCGAACCGGACCTCGTCGATCGTCGCCCTGGCGACCTCCGGCAGCCGCGCGCGCAGCTCGGCGCCGTCGTTGTTGCCCCAGCACGCCAACAGCCGTCGCGAGCGCTCCTCGAGCCGGTCGAGGGTCGCGACGTCGACCCAGTCGCCTGCGTGCACCACGACGTCAGCCGCATCGACCTGCTCCCAGACCTCGGCAGGCAGGTCGCGAGCACGCTTCGGCAGGTGCGTGTCGGCCAGGAGCAGCACCCGGGTCACGCGTTGACCACCTCGACCTGCAGCGCGCACGCGTCGGTGACGGCCTGCTCGAGCACCGACCGACGGGGGTCGGGCACCGCCAGCCACGGGCCGGTGACGCGCAGTCCACTCAGTCTCGGGTCACCCAGGGTCTCCTCCACGGCCGAGCGGTCGCCGCCGGTGACCACGGGCCCGCGGCATCCGCCGAGGATCCGTACGGCGTGCTCGGCGGCGGCCTCGTAGGCCTGACGGGCCTGGTTGTCCCGCCGCCGGGCGAAGCGCTGCTGGGACTGACCGCCCGCCTTCGTGCGGCCCTGCACGTGGCGCTGACCGGTCTTGGACTCCCCCGTCGTCAGGCCGGAGAGCCGCGCCATCGCGAAGCCGCCCTTGCGCACCAGCAGGACGCCCCAGTCGTCGGGCACCTCGGCGGCCTCAACGAGCTCGGCCGGGCTCGCGGCGCCGTCGTAGGGGAGGTCGAACGGCAGGCGAGCCGAGAAGTGCGACCCGTCGTCGGCTCGACCGACGAACGCACCGTCCTCCACGCCGTACTCCGTCGCGCCGTGACCGCGCTCGAAGTTCGCGCACCACCGCTCCCAGCGGACGGTCGGCACCAGGATGAGGCTCACGCAGCGAACCTACTGCGCGGGCGTGGTGGCACCGCGCGGGAGGTCGAGCGTCCAGTAGCGGCACTCGTCGCGCTCCTCGTGCTCGACGCCGCGCTCGTCGAGCCAGGTCGACTCCACGAGCGGAGCCAACGACGGATGACGCGCCCACCCGAGACGACGACACAGCGTCGCCAGCTCTTCGTCAGGGGCCGCGAGCGCGAGCCCCAGGGTTCGCCCACCCTGCTGCTGCGCCACTCCGGCCGCGGCCCCCATCAGGGCCGTGCCCACCCCGCGGTGTCGCGCGCGGTCGGCGACACCGAGCGCCGTCACCTCTGCGTGCGGCCCCAGGACGTCGATCGCGTCACCGTGCCGCGTGGCGGCCAGCAGCAGGACGTGTCCGACCACCTCGGCGCCGTCCCACGCGAGGAGGTAGGTCGCGGCGCGGTCCGCCTGCTGCTCCCACCGCGCGTGGTGCACGCGGTTGGGACCGCTGGGCAGGCCTCGTTCGGCAGCATTCGCATCCTCGACGCCGGAGCAGGGCCGCACCTCGACCGCGAGGTGGTCGCGTGCCAGGGACCGGTGGAACCACACCGTCTGCCAGTGCCACTCGGGCCCGCTCTCCCGCCACGTCTCCGACCAGCCGAGCGCTCGGTAGAAACCCAGCGCCTCGGGCTGGTGGTCGCCGACGTCGAGCATCAGGTCGGTCACCCCACGGCGGCGCGCGGCGGCCTCGAGCCCCTCCATCAACCGCCGCCCCACACCCGCCCGTCGTACGGCGGGGTGGACGCGCAGGCGCACGAGCCGACCGAGGTGCGGTCGCCCGCGGACGGGTCGGAGCCCTCCGACACCGACGAGGTGCCCGTCGCGGGTCGCGACCACGAGGTCGCCACCCGGCGCGAGCACCGTGGCGGCCGGGTCGACCAGGTCAGACGGACCCGACGGCGGGACGCGCCGTACCGGCAGCGGCACCGGGACGCTGTCGTCCTCGGTGACGCCGGAGTCGGGCAGGTGCGCGAGCGCCCACAGCGCCGGCAGGTCATCGGGCTCGAACGGACGGACCTCGATCATCGCCCTACCCTGACACCTGGTGGCCCGACGGCGCTAGGAACGAGGAGAACGCAGAACCTCAGCGGGACTCGCTCGCCGCGCGCCCGTAGGTCTCGTCCCGCCGTTGCGGGTTCGCAGGCTCACCCGCAGGCTTGCTCGACCTCTTCGGGTCGCATCCCCACTCGCTGCGCTCGTGGGGATGCGCCTCAGACGTTGAAACCGAGGGCGCGCAGCTGCTCGCGACCGTCGGGGGTGATCTTGTCGGGGCCCCACGGCGGCATCCAGACCCAGTTGATGGCGACGTCGTTGACGAGGCCCTCGAGGGCGGCGTTGGTCTGGTCCATGATCACGTCGGTGAGCGGGCAGGCCGCGGACGTGAGCGTCATGTCCAGCACGCAGTTGCTCGACTCGTCGAGGTGCACGTCGTAGACGAGACCGAGGTCGACGACGTTGATGCCGAGCTCGGGGTCGACGACGTCCTTCATCGCCTCGGTGACGTCGTCGGGCGTGACCGTCGCGGTGGCGGTGCCGCCGCCGGTCTCGGCCTGTCCGGCCTGGGCTTCGGGGACCTCGGGAAGGTCGGAGTGGTCAGCCATTGCTTTCCTCCTGCAGATCGTTCTGGGACTGTGCGGTGGCGTCTTTCCAAGCCATCCACGACAGTAGTGCGCACTTCACGCGCGCGGGAAACTTGGCGACGCCGGCGAAGGCGATGCCGTCCTCGATGACGTCCTCATCGGGCTCGACCTTCCCCTTGCCCTGCATCAGGGTGAGGAAGTTCTCGTGGATCGCCATCGCCTCGTCGACGGTCTTGCCGATGACGAGGTCGGCCATCACCGAGCAGGACGCCTGCGAGATCGAGCACCCGAGGGCGTCGTAGGAGACGTCGGCCACCCGGGCCACGCCGCCGTCGTCGACGAGGTGCACGCGCAGCGTGATCTCGTCGCCGCAGGTCGGGTTCACATGGTGGACCTCGGCCTCGTAGGGCTCACGAAGACCGGCGTGGAGGGGCTTCTTGTAGTGATCCAGGATGATCTCCTGGTAGAGGCTGTCCAGGTCCTGCTGCGGTGTGCTCGTCATGTCACTCAGCTCAGCTTGAAGTACGAACGGGTGTATTCCAGGGCCTCGACCATCGTGTCGATCTCGGCCGGGGTCGTGTAGAGGTAGCCCGAGACCCGCGTCGAGCTCTGCACGCCGAAGCGGGCGTGCGCCGGCTTGGCGCAGTGGTGCCCGGCGCGTACGGCGACGCCGCGCGAGTCGAGCACCTGGGCGATGTCGTGCGGGTGCACGTCCTCGATCTCGAACGAGATCGCTCCCCCACGCTCGGCGGGGTCCAGCGGCCCCATCACCCGGAGACCGGGGATGGTCGCCAGACCGTCGAGCGCGTAGGCGGTGATCGCGTGCTCGTGGGTGCGTACGGCGTCGAGCCCGAGGTCGGTGAGGTACTCCACGGCTGCTCCCAGCCCGATCGCCTCGATGATCGGCGGGGTGCCGGCCTCGAAGCGGTGCGGGATCGGCGCGTAGGTGGAGGACTCCATGCGCACGGTCTCGATCATCTCGCCACCGCCGAGGAACGGCGGCAGCTGCGAGAGCAGGTCGCCGCGTCCCCACAGGACGCCGATCCCCGTCGGGCCCACGACCTTGTGCCCGGTGAAGGCGATCAGGTCAGGCCGGTCGGAGGCCGGCATCGCAGCGAGGTCGATGGGCATCTGCGGCGCTGCCTGCGACGCGTCGACGACCACGATCGCGCCGACCTCGTGGGCACGGCGGGTGAGCTCGGCGACCGGGTTGATCGTGCCGAGCATGTTGGACACCCAGGTGAAGGAGACGACCTTGGTGCGCTCGGTGATCAGCTCGTCGATGTTGCTCAGGTCGAGGTGACCCTCGTCGGTCAGCCCGAACCACCGCAGCGTCGCGCCGGTGCGCTGGGTGAGCAGCTGCCACGGCACGATGTTGGAGTGGTGCTCCATCTCGGTGATGACCACCTCGTCACCCGCACCGACCGCGTGCTCGCCGGTCGCCCAGGACAGGGAGTTCGCCACCAGGTTGAGCGCCTCGGAGGCGTTCTTGGTGAAGATCACCTCGTCGCGGCTCGGCGCGCCGATGAATGCGGCCACCTTGTCGCGCGCACCCTCGAACGCCTCGGTCGACTCGGCGCCGAGCTGGTGCATGGCGCGCGAGATGTTCGCGTTGTGACGCTCGAGGTGGTCGACCATCGTGTCGATGACGACCTGCGGCTTCTGCGAGGTGTTCGCGCTGTCGAGGTAGACCAACGGCACCCCGCCCGCGAGCGTGCGCTCGAGGATGGGGAAGTCCTTGCGGACGATCTCCAGCTGGGGCAGCAGGCCTTCCAACATCGGGTTCTCCTTCATCGACGGGCGGGCGGGGGTGACCGGGACAGTCGTACGACGGCGCGGCGCGGGTGCGCCGTGCGCGTCAGCAGGCTCAGCCTGCAGCAGCAGCGGCCTTGAGGTACTTGTCGTAACCGTTGGCCTCGAGCTGCTCGGCGAGCTCGGGGCCGCCCTGCTCGGCGATCTTGCCGTCGACGAAGACGTGCACGAAGTCGGGCTCGATGTAGCGCAGGATGCGGGTGTAGTGCGTGATCAGCAGCACGCCCTTGCCGTCCTGGTGACGGAAGCGGTTGACGCCCTCCGAGACGATCTTGAGCGCGTCGATGTCGAGGCCGGAGTCGGTCTCGTCGAGGATCGCCATCTTCGGGTCGAGCAGCTCGAGCTGGGCGATCTCGTGGCGCTTCTTCTCGCCGCCGGAGAAGCCCTCGTTGACCGAGCGGGTGCCGAACGACGGGTCGAGGTTGAGGCGCTCGAGGCCGGCGTTGACGTCCTTGACCCAGGTGCGGAGCTTGGGGGCCTCGCCGTCGATGGCGGTCTTCGCGGTGCGCAGGAAGTTCGACACCGAGACGCCGGGGACCTCGACGGGGTACTGCATGGCGAGGAACAGGCCGGCGCGGGCGCGCTCGTCGACGCTCATCGCGAGGACGTCCTCACCGTCGAGGGTCACGGTGCCCCCGGTGATGTCGTACTTGGGGTGGCCGGCGATGGAGTAGGCCAGCGTCGACTTGCCCGAGCCGTTGGGGCCCATGATGGCGTGCGTCTCGCCGTCCTTGATGGTCAGCGTGACGCCCTTGAGGATCTCCTTGGGGCCGTCGTCGGTGCTGACCGAGACCTGCAGGTCCTTGATCACCAGTTCGCTCATGAGGGGGTAACTCCGTTCAGGGTGGTGGCGGTGTCGACGTAGACACCGTCGTCGCGGACCTCGACAGGGAAGGTCGCGACAGGTTCGGTGGCGGGCAGGCCGGTCGGCTTGCCCGTGCGGAGGTCGAATCGGGAGCCGTGCAGCCAGCACTCGACAGCGCAGTTCTCGACCTCTCCCTCGCTCAGCGAGACAGCAGCGTGGCTGCAGAGGTCCTGGAGGGCGTAGAACTTCTCGCCGTCCGCGCCCACGTGCTTGGCCAGGGCGACGTCGTAGTCACCGACGGTGACGCCGAGCGCCTCGTCGGCGGTGACGTCGCCCGGGGCGCACACGAGCTCGAAGGCCATCAGTCGGCCTTCAGGACGTTCTTGGCGAGCTCGTCCTCGACGGTCGAGGTCAGCTGCTCCTCGAGCGAGGGGACGCCGACGCGACGGATGAGGTCGTCGAAGAAGCCGTGGAGCACGAGGCGACGTGCCTCCTTCTCCGACACCCCGCGCGAGCGGAGGTAGAAGAGCTGCTCGTCATCGAAGCGGGCCGTGGCCGAGGCGTGCCCGGCACCCTCGATCTCTCCGGTCTCGATCTCCAGGTTCGGGACCGAGTCGGCCTGGCAGCCGTCGGTGAGCACGAGGTTGCGGTTCTCCTCGTAGGTCTCGATGCCTTCGGCGACCTTGCGGATCAGCACGTTCCCGATCCACACGGTGTGGGCCTTCTCGCCCTGCAACGCACCCTTGTAGAGCACGTTGCTCTTGGTCTTGGGCTGGTTGTGGTCGGCGAAGAGCCGGTGCTCGAGGTGCTGGCCGGCGTCGGCGAAGTAGAGGCCGAGGAGCTCCGCGGAGCCACCGGGGCCGGCGTACTCGACGTTGGCGTTGAGCCGCACCACGTCACCACCGAAGCTGATGGCGGTGTGGCGCACCGTGGCGTCACGGCCGACGAGGATCGCGTCGCGACCGAGGTGGACGGCGTCGTCGTTCCAGTCCTGGAGCGAGACGACGTTGACGTCGGCGCCGTCGCCGACCAGCACGCTGGTCGTCGCGCTGTAGCGCGCCGAGCCGGAGTGCGTCAGGACGATCGTCGCCTTGGCGAAGCGACCCACGCGCAGGACCAGGTGGCCCCACACGAGGTCGTCGAGCGACTCGCCGGTGAGCCGGATGACGATCGGCTCGGCGATCTCGGCCTCGGCCGGGACGTCGAGCAGCATCGCGCCGCCACCGTTCTCGACCGCGAGGGCCGACGCACGGTCGTTCGGGGCGAGCTCGCCCATCTCGCGGGCTTCGGCAGCGGTGATCCGCTCCAGGGTGACGCCCTCGGGCAGGGTGGTGTCCCACGTCAACGAGGCGTCGGACGCCTCGCCGTCGAGGATCCCACCCAGCCGCTTGAGCGGGGTGAAGCGCCAGATCTCCTCGCGCCCGGTGGGCAGCGGGTGGTCGGCGAGGTCGTACGAGGGCGGCGGGTTGAGGTGGGACACGTTCAGGTGTCCGTCCTTGCCGTGCGCGGAGCCCTGCTCGAGCGCGGACTCCACGCTCTCGCGGGCAGCATCAGTCACAGTCACTACGGGTGTCTTCCTAGCGTCGGTGGTCGCGCGGTGCGCGACCCACGTGTGGGTGGGAGGTGCCGGCGATCAGCCGACAGCGCCTTCCATCTGGAGCTCGATGAGGCGGTTGAGCTCGAGGGCGTACTCCATCGGCAGCTCCTTGGCGATCGGCTCGACGAAGCCACGCACGATCATCGCCATCGCCTCGTCCTCGGCCATGCCGCGCGACATCAGGTAGAACAGCTGGTCGTCGGAGACCTTCGAGACGCTGGCCTCGTGACCCATCGAGACGTCGTCCTCGCGGATGTCGACGTACGGGTAGGTGTCGGAGCGGCTGATCTGGTCGACCAGCAGCGCGTCGCAGAGCACGTTGGACTTCGAGCCGTGCGCGCCCTCGTTGACCTGGATCAGGCCGCGGTAGGACGTACGGCCGCCGCCGCGAGCCACCGACTTCGACAGGATCGAGGAGGAGGTGTTGGGCGCCGCGTGCACCATCTTGGCGCCGGCGTCCTGGTGCTGACCCTCGCCCGCGAAGGCGATCGACAGGGTCTCGCCCTTGGCGTGCTCGCCCATCAGGTAGACGGCCGGGTACTTCATCGTCACCTTGGAGCCGATGTTGCCGTCGACCCACTCCATCGTGGCGCCGGCCTCGCAGACGGCGCGCTTGGTGACGAGGTTGTAGACGTTGTTCGACCAGTTCTGGATGGTCGTGTAACGGCAGCGACCACCCTTCTTGACGATGATCTCGACGACCGCGGAGTGCAGCGAGTCAGACGAGTAGATCGGGGCGGTGCAGCCCTCGACGTAGTGCACGTAGGCACCCTCGTCGACGATAATCAGCGTGCGCTCGAACTGACCCATGTTCTCGGTGTTGATCCGGAAGTAGGCCTGGAGCGGGATGTCGACGTGGACGCCCTTGGGCACGTAGATGAACGAGCCACCCGACCACACGGCGGTGTTGAGCGCGGAGAACTTGTTGTCGCCGGTCGGGATGACCGTGCCGAAGTACTCCTTGAACAGCTCGGGCTGCTCCTTCAGGGCGGTGTCGGTGTCGAGGAAGAGCACGCCCTGCTCCTCGAGGTCCTCACGGATCGAGTGGTAGACGACCTCGGACTCGTACTGGGCGGCGACGCCCGAGACGAGGCGCTGCTTCTCCGCCTCCGGGATGCCGAGGCGGTCGTAGGTGTTCTTGATCTCCTCGGGGAGGTCGTCCCACGTGGCGGCCTGCTTCTCGGAGGAGCGCACGAAGTACTTGATGTTGTCGAAGTCGATGCCGCCGAGGTCGGAGCCCCAGGTGGGCATGGGCTTGCGACCGAAGAGCTTGTGGCCCTTGAGGCGCATGTCGAGCATCCACTGCGGCTCGGACTTCTTCGCGGAGATGTCGCGCACGACCTCTTCGCTGAGGCCGCGCTTGGCGGTGGCGCCCGCGGTGTCGGTGTCACTCCAACCGAACTCGTAGCGGCCGATGCCCTCGAGCTCGGGGTTGCGCTCGTCGATGGTCGTCATCAGCTGACCTGCTCCTTCAGCGTTTTCGGGTGGGTCGACCGAGCCGCAGCTGCGGCCGGCCCGTTGGGGATGCATGTGGTGCAGACGCCGTCGCCGTGGGCGATCGTCGCCAGTCGCTGCACGTGGCGGTCGAGGACCCGGGCGATTGCCTCGGTCTCGGCCTCGCACAGCTGGGGGAACTCGTGGGCCACCGACGACACGGGGCAGTGCTGCTGGCACAGCTGGTCGCCGACCGGCGACTCACGGACGCCAGCGGCGTACCCCTCGTCGGTGAAGACCCGGGCCAGGACCTGGACAGGTCCGAGATCGGGGTGCTCGGCGGCCACGGTGTCGAAACGGTCCTCGACGAACGCGACCCGCCGCTGCGCGAATTAGCGCACGGCTTGCTCGCCACCGGTCTCGGCGACGAAGCGCAGAGCCTGGACGGCGAGGTCGTCGTACTGCTTCTCGAAGCCTTCGCGACCCGACTGGGTGAGCGCGAAGGCCTTGGCCGGACGGCC
>NZ_JAXMNS010000046.1:0-13003 GCF_034670285.1 Nocardioides sp.
CGTCGAGGACGGTCGGTGGAGGGAGAGCACGACATGAGCACCGGACCCAGCGGCATTGCCGACCTCGGCCCGCTCGCCAGGACGCGCGAGCAGAAGGGCTGGTACTGGTACGACTGGGCCAACTCGGCCTACTTCACGACGGTGCTGAGCGTGCTCTTCGCGCCCTACATGGCCACCGTCGCCGGCCGCGCGGCGGGCTGCGGCGAGGAGGTCGTGGGCTGTTCACGCACGCTGAGCCTCCTGGGTCTCGCGGTCTCCCCCGGGTCGTTGCCGTTCTACCTCACCAGCTTTGCCACGATCACCAGTGCCTTCGTGCTGCCGGTCGTCGGAGCCCTGGTCGACCGCTCACCCCGCAAGAAGATGCACCTCGCGGGCTTCGCCTGGGCCGGCTCCGCGTCGGCGTCCCTGCTGTTCTTCCTGCGCGACGACGACTGGAAGCTCGGGGCCGTGGCCGTCGTCGTGAGCAGCGTGCTCGCCGGCTGCTCGCTGGTGAGCTACTCGGCGATCCTGGTCGACATCTCCACCGAGGACGAGCGCGACGCGGTCTCCTCGCGCGGCTGGGCCTTCGGCTACCTCGGTGGCGGCACCCTGCTGCTGATCAACCTGGTGATGGTGCAGGTCGGCCCGTTCGGGCTCGACAAGGAGCTGGCGGTGCGGCTGTCGTTGCTCTCGGCGGCCATCTGGTGGGCCGGCTTCACGATCATCCCGTTCGTACGCCTTCGCAACCGGCCGGCGGTCGCGGTCGAGGCGGTCGACGGCGGGCTGCTCTCGCGCAGCTTCGGTCAGCTGTTCCGCACGCTCAAGGACCTGCGCAACTACCCGATGACGCTGACGTTCCTGGCCGCCTACCTCTTCTTCAACGACGGCATCCAGACCGTCATCTACGCCGCCTCGACCTACGGTGAGAAGACCCTGGAGTTCGACACGTCGGTGCTGATCGCCACGATCCTGCTGATCCAGTTCGTGGCCTTCGCCGGAGCGCTCCTCTTCGGCCGCATCGCCGCGCGCTACGGGAGCTATCGGCCGATCCTGTGGGGCACGTTCGCGTGGATCGCGATCGTCGTCCTGGCGTTCCTCCTGCCGGCCCGGAACGTGCCGCTCTTCCTCCTCGTCGCAGTCGGCATCGGCCTGGTGCTGGGAGGCACCCAGGCCCTCGCCAGGTCCTTCTTCAGCCTCCTGATCCCCCGAGGACGCGAAGGGGAGTACTTCGCGCTCTACAACGCTGCCGAGCGAGGTACGTCGTGGCTCGGCACGCTCACCTTCGGGCTGGTCTTCCAGCTCACCGGCTCCTACCGGCCCGCGCTGCTGGCCCTGATCGCCTTCTTCGTCCTCGGGGCCCTCTTCCTGCTGCGCCTCGACCCCGTGCGTGGCATCCGCGAGGCCGGCAACGAGGTCCCGAAGTCGTTCTTGGAGAGGTGATGCGTGGAATCTTGGCGATGTGGGTACCGTTGTAAGAACGTCGGGCGCACCCGCTCGACATCAGACCAGGCCTGCAAGGGCCGACAAAGGCCTAACAAGGTTGGAGGTGCCTCATGGCAGAGCGCACTCTGCGTGGCGCACGGCTGGGCGGTCAGAGCTTCGAGGACGAGCGCGGCATCGAGTTCGCTGCTCGTCAGCAGGTCGGTTATCGCTGCCCCCAGGCGCACGAGTTCGAGATCACGATGTCGGTCGAGGCCGACATCCCCGCTGTGTGGGAGTGCCCCCGTTGCGGGGCCGAGAGCCTGAGCACGTCGGGCATCCTCAAGGAGGAGAAGGCTGAGAAGCCGGTCCGAACGCACTGGGACATGCTCTTGGAGCGTCGCTCCGAGAAGGAGCTCGAGGACATCCTCAAGGAGCGTCTCGACCTCCTGCGCGGTGGCCAGATCGGTCCGGCACACCTGCACCGGACCACCAAGAAGCGTCGCGCGACCGCCTGACGCTCCTCGGCGCTGCAGACACTCGTGGGGGTCAGTCCTCCACGACCTCGCCTCGGACGACGGGTCCTTCGGACCCGGGTCCGGGGCGATTCGTCTGCCCGCCCCGCGCAGGTCCGGTAGCCCCCAACGGACCCATGACGGTGAGCCGGCGGGTCACGACGCGCGAGAGCACCCCGCGGAAGAGCGGCCGCGTCAGCGGCACGATGAGCAGCACCCCGAGGATGTCGAGCACGAAGCCGGGGCTCAGCATGAGCGTGCCCCCGATCAGGATGAGCGCCCCGTCGCCAAGCTCGTCGCCGGGCATCCGACCGCTCTCCAGCGCGCTGCGCAGGGCGCGGAAGGCGCGTGACCCCTCACGCTTGATCAGCCAGGACCCGATGGCGCTGTCGAGGATGAGCAGCACGACCGTCCACCAGGCACCGATCACCTGGCCGACCTGGATCAGCACGTAGATCTCGACGATCGGCACCACCACGAAGGCGATGAGCAGGAACCAACCGATCGGACGTCGTCGAGCCATGTCGTCAGTCTAGGTGGCGGCTGCGGGCCCGCCGTCGACCCCAGGACCGCCGGACCTGGTCACCTCGCTCGCGCAGGCCCCAGGCGGTGATCCGCCCGAGCGACTCCGTGGCCACGGTGCCGCTCATCTTCGAGTCGCCTCGCACCCGTTCGACGAACTCGATCGGCACCTCGCGCACGACGAGCCCGGCGTGCAGGGCCCGCCAGAGGAGGTCGGTCTGGAAGACGTAGCCGGTCGAGCGCACCTCGGAGAGGTCGATCTGCTCCAGGGCCGAACGCCGGAAGACCCGGAAACCCGCCGTGGCGTCGCGGACGTCGATGCCGAGGAGCAGGCGGACGTAGCGGTTGCCTCCGCGCGACAGCAACGTCCGGGTGACGGGCCAGTTGACCACCGAGCCACCAGCCACCCACCGGGACCCGATGACCAGGTCGGCATCGGTGATCGCGTCCAGCAACCGGCCGAGCTGCTCGGGCTGGTGCGAGCCGTCGGCATCCATCTCGCCGATCAGGTCGTAGTCGCGAGCGAGCGCCCAGGCGAAGCCTGCGAGGTAGGCAGCACCCAGGCCGCCCTTGGCAGCGCGGTGGAGCACGTGGACCTGTTCGTCCTGGGCCGCCAGGCCGTCGGCGACGGCACCGGTCCCGTCCGGCGACTCGTCGTCGACGACGAGCACGTGCACGTGCGGCTGGGCGCGGCGCAGCCGGTCGACGATCCAGGCCAGGTTGTCGGCCTCGTTGTAGGTCGGCACGACCATGACGGTGCGGGGCACGGGCTCGGTCCTAGGCTCCGACGTCGGCTGACGTCGGCTGCGACTCGTCGGCACCTGCTGCCCGCTGCCGCGTGCGCCCGCGACGGTAGGAGACGAGCCCCAGCAGCAGCCCGAAGGCACTGGACACCATGGCCAGCAGCGGGAGGGCCGCGCCGACGCGCACCGCGGGAGTGAGGCCGGCGCGCAGGTCGACGGTCTCGACGATCACGTCCTGCGTCAGCCGCTGGGTGCGGTCCACGACGCTGCCGTCGGGGGCGATGACACCCGACACGCCGTTGGTCGCTGCCACGACGACGTACTTGCCGGACTCGATCGCGCGGGCCCGTGTCATCGCGAACTGCTGCTCGACCTGGTCGGTGAAGATGAAGCTGGCGTTGCTGGTCTGCACGGTCAACAGCTCGGCGCCGTTCTCCTGCTGCACCGCGAGGCCGTCGTCGTAGGCGATGTCGAAGCAGATGGCGTCCGCGAGGGGGATCCCGGCGACCACGAGCGGCGTCGTCCGCTTGCCGCTGAGCATGTCGCGCCCGATGCGGGCCAGCTGGCCGCCGTCGGTGAGCCCGAGACGCTCGAACGCGCCGCGGAAGGGGATGAACTCCCCCATCGGCACGGGGTGTCGCTTGGTGTAGCGCTCCCCCGCACCGGTGACCGGGTCCCAGACGATGCCCTGGTTGAGGATGTTGTCGGGACCGGCGTCCACGATCGCCCCGACCACGACCGGCACTCCGATCGCCGTCACCGCCGTGGTGATCTGGGCATTGGTGGAGACGTCGAGGAACGGGTCGACCGCCGTGGAGTTCTCCGGCCAGAGGACGAAGTCGGGTTGCGGAGCGAGCCCGGCCGCCACGTCGTCGGCGAGGGCCACGGTCGCGTCGACGTGGTTCTGCGTCACCCCGCGGAAGTCAGCCAGGATGTCGTTGCCGGCTCCCGGCACGTCGCCCTGCACGGCGGCGACGGTCACCTGGTCGCTGGTCGGAAGGGTCCACGGGACGACGGACGGCACGACGGCGACCGACGTGAGGCCGACGAGCCCCACGCCCGCGTAGAGCCGCTCGTCGCCGCGAGCAGCCAATGCCACCCGGGCCAGCAGGAAGCCGAGTGCCGCCACCACCAGCGAGACCCCGTTGACCCCGACGTAGGCGAGCGCGGGTGCGAGCGGGGTGTCGACGACCCCGAAGCCCAGGCGCCCCCACGGCATCCCGCTGAAGGGCCAGGTGGAGCGGGTGAACTCCATCGCCAGCCAGGCGCCGGCCAGCCAGAAAGGCCAGGCGCGCAGCCGGTGCAGCACCGCTGCCGCCATCCCGAAGAGCCCGTGGAAGAACGCCTCGATGCTCGCGAGGGCGATCCACGCGACCGCACCGATCGAGGAGCTCATCCAGTAGATGTGGGGGAAGTAGAAGCCGATCCCGAAGCTCAGCCCGACCAGGAACCCTGCCCGCACGCGCACGTTGCGGGTCGTGAGCGCCAGGACGGCCAGCGACAGCGGCATCAGGTAGGCGATGGCGACCGGTTCGAAGGCCAGCGAGAGCACGCCACCGGCGACCAGGGCGGCGAGGATCCGGACGGGCACGTGCGAACGGTACCGGGACCGTCCGGGTGCTCACTGCAGGGCTCCGGGAGGACCCGCCCCCGCCCTCGGCCGCCCGCCGTGCACGACTGGTGGTCGTGACGGGGTCGTTGTCTCAGGTGTGGGGGGTCCTCCCGTGTCGCTCTCATGGAGCGGACCGACCTCCGCGAACCGCGGCGTCAGGATGTTGGTGCTACACCCCTCCGACCCCGGCCACTCGGACGTCGGTCCACCTACCACGACCTGCATGAGCGGACGGCACAGACTTGCGCTGCCGCGCGCGAGTGTCAACCGGCCGCTGACCTGCACGAACATCTAAAGTCGCAGGTCAGAGCAACCCCCGATGGGGTGAAAATCGCGGCCATTTCGTCACCCCTGACGGCGTGTCGTGGTCCGACATGCCGGGGAGCGCGTCAGCCCGGTACGACGACCGTCCCGCGCGCCGACGTGGCCAGCAACGGCGGGTCGAGCACCTCAGCTGCTCCGGGCTGGTCGGGGGTGGTAGCGCCGCGGGCCACCACGTGGACGGTGAAGTCCATCAGCCGCGAGCGGGTGCCGGCGCGGGTCAGGACCGCAGTCACCTCCAGCACGTCGCCGGCCCGGACCGGAGCGACGAACTGCACGTCGGAGTAGGAGGCGAACAGGCCCTCGTCGCCGTCGGTGCGGATGCACAGCTCGGTGGCCACGTCGCCGAAGAGACCGAGGCTGTAGGCACCGTCGACCAGGTTGCCCGCGTAGTGCGCGTGCGCGTAGGGCACGTAGCGGCGGTGGACGACGGTGGTGCCGTCACGGGGGTCGGTCATCAGGCGCTCCTACTCGTGGCGGTGCTCGTGGTGGGGCTGCTGGTCGGGGCGAGACGGTGGGTGATGAACGAGGCCACCTCGCCGGGGGTCGTGCCGCGGGCGAAGATGCGGTCGACCCCCAGCTCGTCGGCCATCGTCTCGTCGAAGCGGGGACCCCCGACGATGAGCAGCGGCCGGCGGTCGGATGGGTAGGACTCGCGGAACGCGGCCGACATCTCACGGGTGTTGAGCAGGTGGGCATCGCGCTGCGTCACGACCTGCGAGACGAGGACGGCATCAGCCCGCTCGGCGCGGGCGCGCTCCACCAGCTGGGGCACCGAGACCTGCGCGCCGAGGTTCACGACCTTCAGCTCGCGGTAGTACTCCAGGCCCTTCTCGCCGGCGAACCCCTTGATGTTGAGGATCGCGTCGATCCCCACCGTGTGGGCGTCGGTGCCGATGCAGGCGCCCACCACGGTCAGGCGCCGGCGCAGGCGCCGCTTCACCGCGGCGTTGACCTCCTTGGGGGTCAGCAACGGGTAGTCACGCTCCACGACCACGACCTTGCTCGGGTCGACGACGTGGTTGACCCGGCCGTAGACGACGAAGAACGTGAAGCCCGACCCCATCGGCTTGGCGTGCACGACCAGGGCGGGGTTCATGCCCATCTTGTTGGCCAGCTGGGCCGCGGCGCCCTCGGCGACCTTCGAGTGCGGCATGGGCAAGGTGAAGCTCAGCTGCACCATGCCGTCGCCGCGCGTGTCGCCGTACGGGACCAGCACCTCGGGCGCCGGCTCGCTCACCGCATCGCTCGCAGCATCGATCACCGCATCGCTCACTGGCTCGCTCATGACGTCTCCTCGAGGATCTCGCTGGCCGGGTTGTAGTAGTCGGCGGCCTTGCGGGCCACGCCGTCGAGTCCGCGACCCGCGTCGGCCGGCCGCTTCATCAGTCCGAAGGTGCCGTCGGCGATCGCGTCGAGCATGCCGTCGTCGACGATCCGGTCGAGCAGCTCGATCGACTCCCCCAGCACCTGGCGCGCGCGGGTGGCGATGAAGCCGTCCGGGCTCGGGTGGAAGTCCTCGTGCAGCGACCCGGCGGCGTCCAGGACGTAGCGGACGTTCTGCAGCGCCACGTCGCGGTCGGAGAGCCAGGGGGTCACCACGGCCTCGGTCATCATGCCCACCAGCAGGATGCTCTGCCCGGTCAGGGCGCCGGCGAGGTTGAAGAAACCGTCGAGCAGGTTGCCCTTGAAGACGTCGCCGGTCATGTGGCGCGTCGGCGGCATCCACTTCAACGGAGCCTTCGGGAAGACCTCGCGCGCCAGCAGGGCGTGGGCCAGCTCCATCCGGAACGAGTCGGGGATGGCAGGGTCGATCTCGAAGGCGTGACCGAGGCCGAGCTGCCAGTCCTCGAGGCCGGCCTCCTTGGCGAAGTACTCGTTGAGCAGCTGGCTCGTCGTCACCGTGTGCGCGGCCTCCACGGCGTCGGCCGTGGTGAGGTAGTTGTCCTCGCCGGTGTTGATGATGATGCCCGCGCGGGCGTGCACCTGGCGGCTGAAGCGTTGGTCGACGAAGGTGCGCACCGGGTTGATGTCGCGGAAGAGGATCCCGTACATCGAGTCGTTGAGCATCATGTCGAGTCGCTCGAGTCCGGCGAGCACGGCGATCTCCGGCATGCAGAGGCCGCTGGCGTAGTTGGTCAGCCGCACGTAGCGGCCGAGCTCCTTGCTCGTCTCGTCGAGCGCGGCACGCATCAGGCGGAAGTTCTCCTGCGTGGCGTAGGTGCCCGCGAAGCCTTCCCGGGTCGCGCCCTCGGGCACGAAGTCGAGCAGGCTCTGGCCCGTCGAGCGGATCACCGCGATCACGTCGGCGCCCTCGCGCGCCGCCTGCTGGGCCTGCGGGATGTCCTCGTAGATGTCGCCGGTGGCCACGATGAGGTAGATCCACGGCTGGCGCGGCGCGTCGCCGTGACGCTTGATGAGGCGCTCCCGCTCGGCGCGACGACCGTCCACCCGTCGTACGCCGGCCGCGACCTGCGTACGGCTGACCTTGCGGGCCCGGGTGGCGTCCTTGCCCTCGGGCAGGCGGAAGGTGACCGACCCCGCCGCAGCCTTCTGGGCGAGGGTCAGCAGGTCCTCGGCCTCGCCACGCGCGAGCGCGTCCCACACCGGCAGCGAGATCCCGTGCTCGAGACCGACGTCGGCGCGCACGACGTCGGCGAGCCGGTTGACCCAAGGCGTGCCCTCCTCGTCAGCCCCACCGAGGCCGGCCAGGCGCAGCGTGGCGCGCTCCACCGAGACGGTGGTGTGCTTCTTGGCCATCGTGACGATCGGGCGACCGGCCTTGCGGGCCAGGCTGCGCGCGTGACGCACGGTGGCGGGGTCGAGGTCGAGCTTGCCCCTCATGAGGCCTCCGATTCGTAGATCACGGTGCCGTCGGCGAGCAGCCGCAGCAAGGTCGGCAGCTCGACGTCCGGGCTGAGGACCGGGAAATGATGGTCGTCGAGTCCGCCCGGGACGTCCCAGATCGCCAGGTCCGCGCGAGCGCCCGGCACCAGCGACCCGCCGCTCTCGTCGGGGTGCCCGGCAAAGCTGCTCCCGCGCGTGTGGGCGCGGTAGGCCTCGTAGGTGCTCAGACGCTGCTCGACCTGGTGGTGGAGCGTGGCGGCCCGCACCGCGGCCCAGGGGTCGAGCCCGGTGACCGGTGAGTCCGAGCCGCAGGCCAGCCGCACCCCCGCCATCGAGAGGTCGAGCAACGGGTTCGTCTCGCTCCACCGCTCGCCGAGGCGGGCGGCGTACATGCCGTCGGGCCCGCCCCAGAGGGCGTCGAACATCGGTTGCACGCTCGCGGTCACCCCGAGGTCGGCGAGGACCCCGATGACGTCGGGCGAAGGCATCTCGACGTGCTCGAGGCGATGGTGGGCCCGGCGTACGGTCTCGGCGCCGAGCACCTCGGCGGCGCGGCGGAACCCCTCTCCGATGGCGTCGAGCGCGGCGTCGCCGATGCAGTGGAAGCCCGCCTGAAGACCGACCTCGGTGCAGGCCACCACGTGGTCGCGGACCTGCTCGGCGCTGACGTAGGCGTGACCGCAGGTGTGCGGGGCGTCGGTGTAAGGAGCACTCATGGCAGCTGTGCGCGAGCCGAAGGCGCCGTCGGCGACCAGGTCGCCGGCGAGGCCGTTGGCGCCGAGCCTGCGTGCGGTGTCGATCGCCATCAGCTCGCCCCAGTAGACGGTCGCGCGCAGACCGGTCTCGCCGGCCGCCTGCCGCACGAGCTCGATCTCCGACTCCGGACCGATGTGGGGAGCGGCGTTCTCGTGGAACCCGATGACGCCGTGGGCCGCCATCGCCCGACAGGCGGCGCGGGCCGCACCGAGGCGATCGGCGTCGCCGATCAGCGTCTCGAGGGTGTTGCGCACGGCGTGGTGCGCGTCGCGCTCGACACGACCGTCGTCGCTCCACCCCGCCAGGTCGGCCAGTCCGGGCACCAGGGTCGCCAGCGCCGGCGAGATCACCGAGGAGTGCCCGTCGACACGCGTGAGATAGCTACGCCGTCCGGGCGCGGCCCGCTCGAGCTCGGCGGCGGTGGGCGGACGTGACTCGGGCCAGTCGGTCTCGTCCCAGCCCTGTCCGACGATCACCGCGTCGTCAGGGTGCGCCGCGGCGAACCCTGACACTGCATCGAGAACCTCGGTGAGACTTCGCGCCCCCTCGAGAGTCAGCCCGGTGAGGGCGAAGCCGGTGCGCACCGTGTGCACGTGGCTGTCGACGAACGCGGCTCCCACGGCCGCGCCGTCGAGGTCGATCACCATGGGGGCGCCGTGGCCCGTGCCGATCCAGCCCTCGGCCTCCTGGTCGGTGCCGGTGAAGGCGATCCGCCCACTCTCCACCCCCACGGCAGTGGCGTGGTGCTCGACCAGGCCGTCGAGGACGCTGCCGCCGCGGAGGACGAGTCGTGTGGAGGGCCGTTCAGGCATGCTGCAGCCGCCTTTCGAAGAGGGAGCGGACACCGACATCCTCGCGGAGCAGGGCGAGGGCGTGCTCAGCGTGCCCCGGCACGTAGCCGTTGCCGACGAGCATGCGGACGTCGGCGGCCAGGCCCTCGGCGCCGAGGGCTGCGGCAGCGAACGAGGTGGCCATCGAGAAGAAGATGACCGTGCCACCCTCGGCGGTGGCCAGCACCGCGCCGCCCTCGCAGCCGGGCACGTCGACGCACACCACGGTCACGTCGGCCGGACCGCCGGCACCGGCAACGGCACCGCGCAGGGCGAGCGGGTCGCGGGCGTCTGCGATGACGACCTCGTCGGCCAGTCCGGCGGCAGCCAGCAGCGCGGCCTCCGCGTCGTGAGGCACCACGCCGATGGTCGTGCGTGCTCCGGCCCGACGCGCAGCGGCGAGGCTCAGCGAGCCGGACTTGCCGGCACCTCCCACGACAGCGACCACCGGTCGACTCCCCCGCTCGACGTACTCCGCGACCACCCGGGACGTCAGCGCCGGCGCACCGCACACGTCCATGACCGAGAGGGCCAGGTCGGGGGCGAGGTCGGCGGGCAGCCGGGCCGCGATGGAACGGCCGAACAGCACTGCGTAGCCGTCGCACGGCACCTGCTCGCCCAGGCCGTCCCAGGTGGCGAGAGCGTCCTCGATCACCAGGGGCGTCAGGGTCAGGGAGACCAGGGTGGCGACGCGGTCACCGACGTCGAGCCCGAGGGTCGAGCCCGGCCCGACCTCCTCGACGACGCCGATCAGCATCCCGCCGGAGCCGGTCTCGGGGTTCTGCATCTTGCCGCGCTCCGCGACGATCGCCAGCACCGCGGCGCGCACGGCGTCGCCGTCCGGGCGTCCGTCGACAGCGTGCGTGCGCTCGAGCTGGCGGAAGGAGGCGGCGTCGAGATTGAGCTTCTCGACGCGGATCCGCACCTCGTCGGGCCAGAGGTCGGCACCGGTGTCGAGTCGCTGCGCCGCCTGAGGCAGCACCAGGGGGCGGTCGAGAACTCGGTGGAGCCCCGTCGGATCGGCGGTTCCCGTGCGGGGCATCAACGATTACCTCTTCCTCAAGACGTTGGAGGCCGTAAATCTTGCGGCGTGCCAGCGTGCGCGCGTGATTATCTTCGCCTAGTCTAGTGATGGATGTGGCGTACGCCACCACCAACACCCTGGGAGAGCAGATGAGCATCGAGACGTCCGTCGCCGCGTTGTCACGACCGGACGCCGCGCAGCCCTACCCCTATCGGCGCGTCGAGCTGGTCGAGCCCGACTGGACGAGGTTCCCCGGCTGGCGCGACGTCACCGCTGCCGACTGGGCCTCCGTGCAGTGGCAGCGCTCCCACTGCGTCAAGAACGTGCGCCAGCTGCGCGACCTGCTCGGCGACCTCGTCGACGAGCGCTTCTACGCCGACCTCGAGCGCGACCAGGCCGAGCGCGCGACGATGAGCATGCTCGTGCCGCCGCAGATGATGAACACAATGGTGCCGCACGACGTGCCGGGTGGCCCCGGCTCCCTCACCGACGCGTTCTACGCCGACCCGGTGCGTCACTACATGATCCCGGTCTTCTCCGACCGCCGTACCGACTGGTCCTCGCACCCCCACGCCACGCGCGACTCCCTGCACGAGCACGACATGTGGGTCGCCGAGGGCCTCACCCACCGCTACCCCACCAAGGTCCTCGCCGAGCTGCTGCCGACCTGCCCGCAGTACTGCGGCCACTGCACCCGCATGGACCTCGTGGGCAACTCGACTCCCACGGTCGACAAGCTCAAGTTCGTCGCCAAGCCCACCGACCGGCTCGACTCGATGATGGACTACCTGCGCCGCACGCCGTCGGTGCGCGACGTGGTCGTCTCGGGCGGCGACGTGGCCAACATGCCGTGGCCTCGCCTCGAGGACTTCCTCACCCGGCTGCTCGAGATCGACAACATCCGCGACATCCGACTCGCCACCAAGGCCCTGGTCGGACTCCCCCAGCACTGGCTCCAGCCCGACGTCGTCGAGGGGATGACCCGGGTCGCCGGCACCGCACGCTCGCGCGGGGTCTCGATCGCGATCCACACCCACGCCAACCACGCCAACTCGATCACCCCGCTGGTGGCGGAGGCGTCGCGGGCGATGCTGGACGCCGGCGTGCGCGACGTGCGCAACCAGGGCGTGCTGCTCAACGGCGTCAACGCCGACCCGCACGCGCTGCTCGACCTCTGCTTCGGTCTGCTCGACGGCGCGCAGATCATGCCCTACTACTTCTACATGTGCGACATGATCCCGTACTCGGAGCACTGGCGGGTCTCAGTCGGTGACGCCCAGCGTCTCCAGCACCACATCATGGGCTACCTGCCCGGCTTCGCGACGCCACGCATCGTGTGCGACGTCCCCTTCGTCGGCAAGCGCTGGGTGCACCAGCTGGAGTCCTACGACGAGGTGCGCGGCATCTCGCACTGGACGAAGAACTACCGCACCTCGATCGAGCTGGAGTCGGCGGACGCGCTCCAGCGCACCTACGAGTACTACGACCCGATCCACACCCTGCCCGCCGAGGGTCAGGCGTGGTGGGCCGCGCACGGTGACCTCGACACCTCAGCGCTCAAGGCCGCCGAGGTGGCCGAGGCGTCGCGACGGATGGCGGCGCTGCAGGCCTACTAGTCGCTCGCGCAGGATCCGGTGACCGGACGGCTCTCGTAGTACGTCGAGAGCACGATCTCGGTGCGAGTCGCCACGTTGGCGACCGCCCGGATCCTGGCCAGCAACTCTTCGAGGTCGGAGGGCTTCGAGACCCTCACCTTGAGCAGGTAGGAGTCCTCACCCGCCACCGACCAGCACGACTCGATCTCGGCGGTCGCGCTGAGCCGGTCCGGCGCGTCGTCGGCCTGGGACGGGTCGATCGGGCGGATCGAGATGAAGGCCGTGAGCGGCAGTCCGATTGCCTCGTAGTTGATGACCGCGCTGTAGCCGAGGATCAGACCGCGCTGCTCGAGACGCTTGACGCGCTGGTGCACGGCCGAGGTCGACAGACCGGTCGCCTTGCCGAGGTCGGTGAACGACATCCTCCCGTCGGCTGCGAGCAGCTCGAGGATGCGTCGGTCGGTGACTTCGAGCTCGGTGGGGGTCACGGCGTCAGCGTATGGGTAAATCGGGTTGTCGCCGCAGATTGTTTCGAGACCTGGGCGCCGCGCCGCAACAGGTGCACCGTGACAGGATGCGGCCGTGAGCGAACCCGGACGCCTGATGCTGCTCGACACCGCCTCGATGTACTTCCGCGCCTTCTACGGCGTTCCGGAGTACTCCGCCCCTGACGGCACCAACGTCAACGCCGTGCGCGGGCTGCTCGGCTACATCGCCCGTCTCGTCGAGGAGTACCAGCCCACCGACCTCGTCTGCTACTGGGACAACGACTGGCGCCCGCAGTGGCGCGTCGACCTGATCCCCTCCTCCAAGGCCCACCGGGTCGTGGAGGAGGTCGCC
>NZ_JAXMNS010000047.1:0-12963 GCF_034670285.1 Nocardioides sp.
CCGAGGTCACCTCGCTCGGCCTGATCCAGATGACGCGCAAGCGCATCGGCACGGGCCTGCTGGAGTCGTTCAGCGAGAACTGCCAGCACTGCCAGGGTCGCGGCGTCGTGGTCCACGACATGCCTGTCGAGCCCCGTCAGGGTGGCGACGACGACTCGCGCCGCGGCGGTGGCAGCGGCGGCGGCTCGGGCTCCGGCTCGGGCGGCGGCGGACGTCGTCGCGGCGGCCGAGGTCGCTCGAACGACGACGAGGGCTCGCAGTCGCAGAACGACGAGTCCGGCCAGTCCGGCCAGTCCGGTCAGTCGGCGTCCAAGCCCTCCCCGGCCGAGTTCGCCGCGATGGCGAAGGCCGAGAAGGCCCGCGAGGAGTCGGCAGCCGAGTCGGCCGACGCTGCCGCAGAGGCCCCCGGTGAGGCCTCGGTCGAGGCCCAGCCGACCGCCGAGAAGGCTGAGCCCACTGCGCCCAAGGTGGTGACGCGCACACGTCGTGGAGCGAGCCGTACGGCGCCGGTCTCGACCACGTCCGACACGTCTGCGCAGCAGACCGAGCCGGTCAAGCCGGTCGAGGCAGCCGAGGCTCCGGTCGAGCCCGAGGTGCCCGCAATGCCAGATGGGAAGGCCGAGCCCGCGCCGCCGAAGGTGGTGACGCGCACGCGTCGCGGAGCCAGCCGCACGACGCCCGTCTCGACCGCGTCCGACGCCCCCGACGCCCCTGAGGTCCCCGAGGCCCCGGCCGAGGTCGCAGAGGCTCCTGAGGCGTCTGTGGAGCCCGTGGAGGCTGCGGGGGAGACCCCGGCCCAGACGGCGACCGAGACGGCGACCGAGACGGGGGCCCCCAAGGTCGTGACCCGCACCCGCCGTGGCGTGAGTCGCACGGTGGCGACCGCTCCTCCGGAGACGGTGGAGGCCCCGGCCGCCGCCGCACCGGCCTCAGCTGGCGAGGCGCCGGCTGCAGCGTCTGACTCGACGCCCGAGCTGCCGCGTGTGGTCACCCGCACGAGGGGTGGGGCGAAGAGCCGCAGCGCGGCACCCGCGGAGGGTGCCGACGTGCCGACGATGGACCAGGCGACGGCGACGGCGGGCATCGGCTCGCCGGCGGAGTCGGGGTCCGTCGAGCCGTCGATGGCCGACCTCGAGCCCGGCAACGGGACCGACGACGAGTCAGACGATGGTGCCGAGGGCGAGACCGCGCACGTGCCGGTCAAGCGCAAGGGCACCCGCAAGCGCTAGAAGATCCGGGCTCCGGACGGCTCGTTTTGCCGTCCGGGGTCTGAGTCCGTAGCATTCTTCCTTGGTGCGCCCGGCGTGCCGCCTTCTGCCTGGCATTCATCCGCCTCACGCAGTCGGTCATCGAGAGCTCAATGGTTCGATGACTCGTGCGCGGTGTGGTCGAGGTGCCGCAGACCCAGATGTGTTTTGAAACGACGAAGGAGACCGCGGTGTACGCGATCGTGCGCGCAGGCGCCAAGCAGCAGAAGGTCGCTGTCGGCGACGTCATCGAGATCGACACGATCGAGACGCCGGTCGGTGAGACTCTGACCCTTCCGGTCGTGATGACCGTCGACGGCGAGACCGTCACCGCCACCGGCCTCGAGAAGGCCGCCGTGACCGTCGAGGTCCTCGGCGCGACCAAGGGCCCGAAGATCATCATCCAGAAGTACAAGAACAAGACCGGCTACAAGAAGCGCCAGGGTCACCGCCAGAAGTACACCCAGGTCAAGGTCACCGACATCACCGTCTGAGCTTCCGGCTCACCCAACACCACGACACACGAGGACATCTGAGATGGCACACAAGAAGGGCGCCGCGTCCACCAAGAACGGCCGCGACTCTAACTCCCAGCGCCTCGGCGTCAAGCGCTTCGGCGGCCAGACCGTCAACGCCGGCGAGATCATCGTCCGCCAGCGCGGCACCCACTTCCACCCCGGTTCGGGCGTGGGCCGTGGTGGCGACGACACCCTCTTCGCGCTGATCGCCGGCGACGTCGAGTTCGGTCGCAAGCGCGGCCGCAAGGTCGTCAACATCGTTCCCGGTGAGTGACTGACGCTCGATCCCGCTAGACCTTCCGACAGGGCGTCCCGATCTCGGGACGCCCTGTCGGCATTTTCGTACCTATTGAGGAGCACCCATGGCAGTCCCATCATTCGTCGACCGGGTCACGCTGAGCGTCAGCGCCGGTCGCGGGGGGCACGGGGTGGCCTCGGTCCACCGCGAGAAGTTCAAGCCGCTCGGCGGACCTGACGGCGGCAACGGCGGCCCGGGTGGGTCGATCATCCTGCGCGTGGAGACCGACGTCACCACCCTGGTCGACTACCACCACAGCCCGCACCGCAAGGCCGAGCACGGTGGTCACGGAGCCGGGTCGCACAAGAACGGCGCCCACGGTGCCGACCTGGTGCTTCCGGTGCCCGACGGCACCCTGGTGTCCTACAAGAGCGGCGAGGTGATCGCCGACCTCGTGGGCCCCGGCACCGAGCTGGTCATCGCCGAGGGTGGCCGCGGCGGACTCGGCAACGCCGCGCTGGCGTCGTCCAAGCGCAAGGCGCCCGGGTTCGCGCTCCTCGGCGAGCCCGGTGACGAGCTCGAGATCGTGCTCGAGCTCAAGGTCGTGGCCGACATCGGTCTCGTCGGCTTCCCCAGCGCCGGCAAGTCCAGCCTGATCGCCTCGATCTCGCGGGCACGTCCCAAGATCGCCGACTACCCGTTCACGACCCTGGTGCCCAACCTCGGTGTCGTCACCGGCGGCGAGGTCACCTTCACGGTGGCCGACGTCCCTGGCCTGATCGAGGGCGCGAGCGACGGCCGCGGCCTGGGCCACGACTTCTTGCGCCACGTCGAGCGGTGCGCCGCGCTGGTGCACGTGCTCGACACCGCGACGTTCGAGCCCGGTCGCAACCCGATGGACGACCTCGACATCATCGAGAACGAGCTCACCCGCTACGGCGGGCTCGAGGACCGGCCTCGTCTGGTCGCCCTCAACAAGATCGACGTGCCTGACGGTCGCGACATCTCCGACATGGTCATCGAGGACCTCCGGGCCCGCGGCCTGCGGGTCTTCCCGGTGTCGGCCGCCAGTGGCGAGGGCACGCGTGAGCTGATCTTCGCGATGGCCGAGATCGTCTCCGCCGCCCGCGAGGAGCGTGCGACCGAGGTGGCCCAGCGCATCGTGCTGCGTCCGCCGAGCGCCGACGGCAACGCCGACTTCACCGTCACCGAGACCGAGGACGGCTGGCGCGTGCGCGGCACCAAGCCCGAGCGCTGGGTGCGCCAGACCGACTTCAGCAACGACGAGGCCGTCGGCTTCCTCGCCGACCGGCTCAACCGGCTCGGCGTCGAGTCGCGGCTGCTTGAGCTCGGCGCGGTCGAGGGCGAGTCGGTGCTCATCGGTGACCCCGACAACGCCGTGGTCTTCGACTTCAAGCCGGGCCTGGACGCCGGCGCGGAGAACCTCGCTCGCCGTGGCGAGGACGATCGCCTCAAGGAGAACCGCCCGGCGCACGGCCGTCGTCGTGCGATCGAGGGCGCCATGGACGACCGCGCCGAGAACGAGACGCGCGCCGATGTGGCGCGCCGTCTCGACAAGCCGGAGACCTATGGTCCGAAGTCTTACGAGATCGGCTCGCAGGACGACCCCGACTGGGCCGAGAGCGACCCCGGGGCCGGTCGTGACAAGAGCTGAGGTCACCTCAGCACGACGTGTCGTCGTCAAGGTCGGTTCGTCCTCGCTGACGACCGCCACCGGCGGACTCGACCCCGAGCGCCTGCGCGCCCTCACCGACGTCCTCGCGTCGGTGCGGGCGGCGGGGGCCGAGGTCGTGCTGGTCTCCTCGGGCGCGATCGCGGCCGGGCTCGCGCCGCTCGGACTGACCCGCCGTCCCTCCGGCCTCCCCGCGCAGCAGGCCGCTGCGTCGGTGGGGCAGGGGCTGCTCGTGCACCGCTACACCGAAGAGCTGGGCCGCCACGGCCTGGTGGTGGGGCAGGTGCTGCTCACCGTCGACGACGTGACCCGCCGCGCGCACTACCGCAACGCCGCGCAGACCTTCGACAAGCTCCTCGAGCTCGGGGTGCTGCCGATCGTCAACGAGAACGACACGGTCGCCACCGGTGAGATCCGGTTCGGTGACAACGACCGGCTCGCCGCCCTCGTGGCCCACCTCGTCAAGGCCGACCTGCTCGTCCTGCTCTCCGACGTCGACGGCCTGTACGACGGCCGCCCCACCGACCCGGGCACCTCCCTGGTGCCGGAGGTGGTCTCGGCCGACGACCTCGACGGTCTGCGGATCGGCAAGACCGGCGCTGCTGGTCTCGGCACGGGCGGGATGCAGACCAAGGTGCTGGCCGCCCAGATCGCCACCGGCGCCGGCATCCCCGTCGTGCTCACCTCAGCGGCCCAGGCCAAGCAGGCCCTCGCCGGCGAGCCGGTCGGCACGCTCTTCCGCCCGACCGGGCTGCGCCGCTCGACCCGCATGCTCTGGCTCGCCCACGCCACCGAGACCAAGGGTGCTCTCGAGCTGGACGCCGGTGCCGTCACGGCCCTCGTCGAGCGTGGCGCCTCACTGCTGGCGGCCGGGATCACCGGTGTGAGCGGACGGTTCGTGGCCGGCGACCCCGTCGAGCTGACGGGCCCCGACGGCCACCTGGTCGCCCGTGGCCTGGTCAACTTCGACGCCGACGAGCTGCCCCGGCTGCTCGGTCGCTCCACCCACGACCTCAAGGCCGAGCTGGGCGCGGGCTACGAGCGTGAGGTCGTGCACCGCGACGACCTCGTCCTGCTCTAGCTCCGGACGCCGACCCTGTGGTCGTCGAGTAGCCGGGGTGCGAGCGCAGCGAGCGACCGGCGTAACGAGACGCCCGCGAGCGTGGCGGAGACATCTCGATAGGCCGGCCCGGCGACTCCGTCGCTTCGGCCGGCTACTCGATGACCGACGTGTCGTCGACGAACACGCAGCCCTCGGGCTCGACTCCGAGGTGCGCGCACGCGCCCAGGTGGGCGCCAGGGTCCGGTTTCGCGACCCCGAGAGCTGATGGCGTCGAAAGCCTGCGAAGACCGAGCGCGCGCAGGTCGTGCGTCAGGCGTGGTGGCGTTGGTCAGCAGCCCTACGCGCCCCGCGCACACGTGTGGCCCCGCCGTGGCCGGCGGGGTGTGGGGCGCGGTGTTCAGGGCTCGGGTGGGTCGTCGAGCGGGGTGGTGATGGGCATCCGCCCATGGCGGCGGCCCCGGGTGACCCTGAACCTGGCGCCGGAGGGGCTGGTCCAGTCGTAGACCCCAGGTTGGGGCGAGTCGTATTGCCAGGTGGAGAAGGTCTTGGCGCGGTGGTGCTTCCGGCACAGGAGTGAGAGGTTCGAGGTGGTGGTTTTCCCACCGGCCTCGGGGTTGTTCTTGTTGAAGGGGACTCGGTGGTCGAGGTCGCAGTGCTCGGCTCTGCGGGTGCAGTTGGGGAAGACGCAGTTCTGGTCGCGCAGGCGTACTTGTTCGACGAGCTTGGCGGTCGGCACGTAGGCCGAGGTCGAGATCTCTTGGTTGAGGTCGATGACGGGATTGATGGTGACGGTGGTGCCGGCGGTTTGGCACCAGTCCTTGAGCTGCTCGATGAGGACGTCCCCGCCGCCGATGTTGTCGATCGACACGTGCGGGCTGTCGGCGTCGATGTGCGCGTAGATCACGACCCCTCGCCCACCGGCGCTGCCGGCTCCGCTGGTGTCGAGGTCAAGAGACATCTGGGTGCGGGCCATTTCACCAACCGCCATCGAGCGGCGCGCGCCGAGGGACTCCTCGCAGCCGAGGTCGCCGAGGGTTTGGGCGCCTTGCTTGACGGCGGCCTCCAGGTCGAGGGCGTCCTCGACCGAAAGGGTGCCGGTGACGTCGACGGTGCCGTCGGTGGGGTGGTTGCGTTGGTTGAGGTGGACTTGGAAGTCGCGGTCGTCGGCGGCCTTCTTGCGACGCTTCTCGGCCTCTTCTGGGTCGTAGAGGTCGATGGCCTGGGCGACGGTGCGCTCGATCTGCGCGAACGAGCAGGAGTGAAGGGTCGGGGCCAACATCTGGTCGGCGTATCGGGCGGCGTCGTAGCTGAGGTTGAGGGTGCGTTCGCAGACGACGAAGGCTTTCCACACCGGGACCTTGAGAGCGACGACCTGTTCCCAGATACGGCGCAGTCGATAGCGGAGCTCGAGGGTCTTGGCGATGTAGGTGCAGCCGCTGTCGCTGCTCATCCCGAGCACGGCGGCGAGGTCGTAGGCGGCGAACTCATCGATCAGTGGGCACCCGACGCCGCCGAGGATGACGCCGTCGATCCCGAAGGTCAGGTCATCGACGAGGGAGTTGTCCACGCGGTACTCCACGGCCCACTCGACGACCATCTGCAGCGCGACGACCTCGGCCGCAGCGGCGGCCGCTCGGGCGTCGCGGACCGCGGCGATCGCGGTCGGGGTGGTGGTCTTGGGCACACCCTGATTCTACCTGCGATCACCGACATTAGATAGTGTGTTCGAATGATCTGTGGATGAGATGGTGGGTCGGTTCTGGGGCTTCGTCGACGGGCTCGTACCTCGCCCTGCTCAGCCTCCGGAGGTGGCGTGAGGGGTTTCGAGGCTCACTTCGTTCGCACCTCAACCACCGCTGCGGTGGCCGCCCTGCTCGCACCGGGCGAGCTGTCAGAGGCCCAGCGCCTCGAAGACCTCGGGCAGCTCGTCCGGAGTCACGCCGTAGGGCACGAACGCTGAGGGATGCTCGCGTGCCGAGTCGAGAACGAGCTGCTGGGGCACCTGGACGCCGGGGGAGCGGTCGTCGCCGAGCTCGAGCACGCGCACGCCCTCGGGGGCGAACGCCGACAGGTGCAGGGCGGTGCCGGCGGAGCCCGCGAGCACCGAGGCGCCGGCGGCCAGCCGGACCTGGTCGTGGATCGAGAGGCCCTCGGGGGCGACCACCTCGAAGCCGGCGTCGGCGAACGCTCGGTCGAGCGCGAGGTCGCGCTCGGGCGAGGTGCGGACGTACTTGTCCTTGCGCCGCTGCTCGGCGTTGAATTCGGTGCGCGTCAGGAAGATCCGGGGTCCGTCCGCGTCGAGCCCCGTCACGGCTCCGGCAGCACCCGCCATCGAGCGCCACACGTCGACGGCCTCGGGCTCGGCCCACCCGTTGACGACGACCGAGCGGGACGGCACGAGCAGGTGCTCGGCGTTGGCCGGGTCGGTGTCGATCACCTCGATCCGCACGCCCGCGTACGCCGTGAGGTCCATGAGCTCGCGCTGCCAGGGGTCGATCCCGCGGAAGCGGTTCGAGTAGCTGTGGAACACGATGCCGTCGAGCCGGGAGACGTCGACCCCGTGCTGCGCTCCTGGCCACAGCGTCGTGACGGTCTCGGTGAAGAAGTGACCGAAGTGGCCGATCCAGTGTCCGCCGTAGAGCCAGGTGCCGTCCAGACGCGGCGCCCGCGGCCGGGGCGGCACCCGCTCCGGGTCGGCCGCGACGAGCTGGTTGCCACCGAGGCCACCGGTCTTCTGCGAGGCCACCACGAGGGCGCCCTCGGCGTCGTGGACGGCGCCGCGGAGCCAGCGGTCGGGAGTGACGAGCGAGCGCAGCTTTCCTCGCTTGACCGGCGTCAGGAGGGCGTCGTCCACCGGGGTGAGGCTCATCTCGCCCACCCGAGCGAAGGGCGGCTGCGGCACGGCCCAGCTGCGGGGGGTGCTACTCATGGCCACCCACGCGCGGGTCGACGGCCTCGGGGTCGATGCCGAGCAGCTCGGCGACCTGCTCGACGACGACGGTCAGCACCATCGCCTCGAGGTCGCTGCGCGACTCGCTGCGGTGCTCGATCGGACGGCGGAAGACGACGAGCCGGGTCGGCTGGCCGCCGAAGCCACGCACGAGCGAGGAGAGCGGCACGGTGCCCGAGTCCCAGTCGTCAGGCAGCTGCGGAGTGTCCTCGACGGCGTACTCGACCAGACCGAGGTGGCGCTCCCAGCGGCTCTCGATATCAGTGATCACGTCGAGCACGAGACTGTCGAAGCGATCGCGCGAGGTCGTCCGGCGCGGATGGCCGTGCGGCCCCGCCAGCACAGCGGGTCCACGCGGGCCGCGACCGTGGCGGTCGCGCAGTCGGCGTTCGCGGGGCGGGCCCGGGGGGTCGAGCGAGAAGTCGAGAGGGGGAGCCACGTCCGCGAGCCTAGTGAACCGATCGACGCACGCGCGGTAGGTTCGGCGGCGTGAGTCTCGCCCGGCGCTGTTCGCGCACCCCTTGTGGCCGTCCTGCGGTCCAGACGCTCACCTTTGTCTACGCCGACTCGACCGCCGTCCTCGGACCGCTGGCGACGTACGCCGAGCCGCACGCCTACGACCTGTGCGCCACGCACGGGGAGCGGCTGTCGGCGCCTCGAGGGTGGGAGGTGCTCCGCCTCGCCACCGACCTCGGCGACAAGGGTCCTTCGGGAGACGACCTGCTGGCCCTCGCCGACGCCGTGCGCGAAGCCGCTCGACCGGCTCCGATCGAGCGCACCGCGCCGCAGCGCGAGACCGGTCACGAGACCGCTCGTCGCGGTCACTTGCGCGTGCTCAGCCCCGAGTAGTCGCCTCCTGTCGCGATTCGGACGCCCGACATCGACGACACGGCGATGCAGCCGGAGCAGTCCACTAAGGTCGAGCCATGGCAACTCTCGACTCCGCCAACGTCCATGCGATCTTCAAGGCCTACGACGTACGCGGCACCGTGCCCGACCAGCTCGACGAGGAGCTCGCGAGGGCGACCGGGAAGGCCTACGTCCAGGTCACCGGTGCCACCGAGGTGGTCGTCGGCTACGACATGCGCCCCAGCTCTCCGGGCATGGCCGGCGCCTTCGCGGACGGCGCCACGTGGGCCGGCGCCGACGTCACGATGATCGGCCTGGCCTCCACCGACCAGCTCTACTTCGCCTCGGGTCATCTCGAGATGGCCGGAGCGATGTTCACCGCCAGCCACAACCCTGCGCAGTACAACGGCATCAAGATGTGCCGCGCATCGGCCGTGCCGATCGGGCTCGAGACCGGCCTGTCCGACATCCGTGACCTGGTGGTCTCCGGTGACTTCGCCACGCCCACGCGCACCGGCTCGATCTCCGAGCACAACGTGCTCGAGGCGTACGCCGCCCACCTGCTCTCGCTCGCGCCGGTCTCGGGCCGCACGCTCAAGGTCGTGGCCGACGCCGGCAACGGCATGGCCGGCTACACCGCCCCGGCGGTCTTCGACCGGCTCGGCGACCAGGTCGACCTGGTCCCGCTCTACTTCGAGCTCGACGGCTCGTTCCCCAACCACGAGGCCAACCCGATCGAGGCGGCCAACCTGGTCGACCTCCAGGCCAAGGTGCTCGAGGAGCAGGCCGACATCGGGCTGGCCTTCGACGGGGACGCCGACCGCTGCTTCCTGGTCGACGAGACCGGCCGGGCCGTGTCGCCGTCCACCCTGACCGCCCTGATCGCCGAGCGCGAGCTGGCCAAGGATCCGGGCGCGTCGATCATCTACAACCTCATCACCAGCCGCGCGGTCCCCGAGATCGTCGAGGAGCTGGGCGGCACGCCCGTGCGCACCCGCGTCGGCCACTCCTTCATCAAGGCGACGATGGCCGAGACCAACGCCATCTTCGGGGGCGAGCACAGCGGTCACTTCTACTTCCGTGACTTCTGGCGCGCCGACTCCGGCATGCTCGCCGCCCTGCACGCGATGGCCGCCCTTGCCGCGAGCGACCAGACGCTCTCGCAGCTGCTCGCGAAGTACGAGCGCTACCCGATGTCGGGCGAGATCAACTCGACCGTCGCCGACCAGGACGCCGCGATCGCAGCGATCGAGGAGACCTTCGGCTCGCGCGACGGGGTGACGCTCGACCGGCTCGACGGGCTGACCGTCAGCCACGCCGACTGGCAGTTCAACGTCCGCGCGTCCAACACCGAGCCGCTGCTGCGTCTCAACGTCGAGGGCAAGGACGAGGCCATGATGGCCGCTGCTCGCGACGAAGCCCTTGCACTGATCCGATCGGGAGAGCCCGCATGACCGACCACGTGAAGACCCCCACCATCAGCCCGGCGCTGCTCGAGATCATCGTGTGCCCCGACTGCCACGGCGCGCTGGCACTCACCGGCGCCGAGCTGGTCTGCCAGGGCTGCGGCCTGGCCTACCCGGTCAAGGACGACATCCCGGTCCTCCTGGTCGACGAAGCCCGCCGTCCGGCCTGACCCCACCCCCCTTCCCGAGGAGCCGACATGGCCTGGTTCGACGAGTCACGCCTCGACGACGCCTCCGCACTCGGCGCAGCCGACCTGCGCCTGCGCACGCTTGCCGAGTCCGGCGCCCGCGTGCGCCGGGAGGCCGGCGGCGCCTCCGAGGTGATCGCCCGCGAGGTCGCCCACAGCAAGGACGCCCGGCCGCGCGCCGTGATCGCGGCAGGACCCGACTCGCGCCTGCTCCGCGCGGTGCTCGAGCCGTCCTGCCCGGTGCCGTTCGTCGCCTGGCCCGGGCCGGCCCTGCCCGGCTGGGCCGGAAGCATGGACCTGGTTGTCGTGCTCGCGCCGGTCGGCAACGACTCCGGCACCGCCTCCGCGGTCGCCGAGGCCAACCGGCGCGGCTGCCAGGTGGTCGTGGCCTGCCCGCCGGCCTCCATGGTCGCCGAGCACGCCGCGGGTCGCTACGCCTCGGTGCTGCCGACGGTGACCGACGACCAGCTCGCCACGGCCGTGGTCATGCTGACCTATCTCCACCAGGTGGGTCTCGGCCCCGAGGCCGACCCCGACCGGGTCGCGGAGGCCCTCGACCGGGTGGCGGAGTCGTGCTCGCCGCACCGCGACCTGGCGGTCAATCCTGCCAAGATGCTGGCGATCTCGCTGGCCGACGCCACGCCCCTGGTCTGGGGCGGGTCGGTGCTGGCCGCACGCGCTGCGCGCCGGGTCGCGGAGTCGATCCGCCGCACCAGTGGTCGCACGGCCCTGGCCGGCGACGCCGAGCACCTGCTTCCCGTCATCGAGGGAGCCCAGGCCCACAGCGTCTTCGACGACCCCTTCGCCGAGGGTGCAGGAGACCTGCGCCCGGTGCTGGTCGTGCTCTCGCAGGAGGGCGAGGACGACGACGACCAGGTCGTGCGCGACCAGCGCGAGAAGCTCCTGGCCACGGCCGCGGAGCGCGGGGTGCGGGTCGAGACCGTGGTCACCGACGCCTCGACCGACGTGGCGCGCTACGCCTCGCTGCTGCTCACCGGCACCTATGCCGCCGAGTACCTCCGTCTGGGCCTGGTCGACGACTGATCCGACCAGCCCTTCGGGCTAACCTGTCCCTCATGAGTGCAGGACTGTTCGGGCTGCTGGACGACATCGCCGTGCTGGCCAAGCTTGCTGCGGCGTCGGTCGACGACGTCGGGGCCGCGGCCGGCAGGGCGAGCATGAAGGCTGCCGGTGTCGTCGTCGACGACACCGCCGTGACCCCGCAGTACGTCCAGGGCGTCGCGGCCGAGCGTGAGCTGCCGATCATCAAGCAGATCGCCATCGGCTCCCTGCGCAACAAGCTGCTGTTCATCCTCCCGGCCGCCCTGCTGCTCAGCCAGTTCCTGCCCTGGCTGCTGACGCCGATCCTGATGTGCGGTGGCACCTACCTGGCCTACGAGGGCGCGGAGAAGATCTGGGAGCGCTTCTCCGGCCACCACGAGGAGCCGCAGCAGCTGGCGACCGAGATCGGGCCCGAGCAGGAGAAGACGATGATCTCCGGTGCTGTGCGCACCGACTTCATCCTCTCGGCCGAGATCATGGTGATCGCCCTCGACGAGGTCACCGACGAGGCGTTCCTGTCCCGGGCGATCATCCTCGCGGTGGTCGCGGTGGGGATCACCGCGCTCGTCTACGGCGTGGTGGCGCTGATCGTGAAGATGGACGACGCCGGCCTCAGCCTCACGCAGCGCACCTCGGCCCTGGCGCAACGGGTCGGGCACAGCATGGTGCGGTCGATGCCGCGGCTGCTCGCAGTGATCTCGGTGGTCGGCATCGTCGCGATGACCTGGGTCGGCGGGCACATCCTGCTCGTCGGGCTGGACGACCTCGGCTGGCACGCGCCGTACGACCTCGTGCACCACCTCGAGGAGGCGGCGCACGACGCGACCGGCGCCCTCGGTGGCGTGCTCGGCTGGCTGACCAACACCGCGGCCTCGGCGCTCGTGGGGCTCCTGGTCGGTGCCGTGGTGGTCGCGATCATGCACGTGCTGCCCTTCCGCAAGGCGCACGTCACCCACTGAGCGGGTCGGCCGACGACCCCTCGAGGCACCCCTTCGGGGATTCCCCCATCCCCGGGCGGCTGTCCTACCCTGGGTGAGGTCGCGTGGGAGATCCCAAGACGCGCAGATGCGCGGCGCGAACGCCACGAAACGCCTCCTTAAGGAGACACACCCGATGGACTACAAGGTCGCTGACCTCTCCCTGGCCGACTATGGCCGCAACGAGATCAAGCTCGCCGAGCACGAGATGCCGGGCCTGATGGCGATGCGCGAGCGCTTCGGTGCCTCGCAGCCCCTCGCCGGCGCGAAGATCGTCGGCTCGATCCACATGACGATCCAGACTGCTGTGCTCATCGAGACGCTGACCGCGCTCGGTGCCGAGTGCCGCTGGGCCTCCTGCAACATCTTCTCGACCCAGGACCACGCCGCCGCAGCGGTCGTCGTCGGCCCCGAGGGCACCGTCGACAACCCCACCGGCACGCCGGTCTTCGCCTGGAAGGGCGAGTCGCTGGAGGAGTACTGGTGGTGCACCCAGCAGATCCTCGACTGGGGCAACGACTTGCCCAACATGATCCTCGACGACGGTGGCGACGCGACCATGCTCGTCCACCTCGGCGTCCAGGCAGAGAAGACCGGCACTGCGCCTGACCCGGCGACCGCGAAGAGCACCGAGCAGCGCGTGGTGTTCGAGGTCCTCAACGAGGTCCTCGCGAGCAAGCCGAACCACTGGACCCCGATCGCCAACGAGATC
>NZ_JAXMNS010000048.1:0-12868 GCF_034670285.1 Nocardioides sp.
CTCCGCCGGTGCCCTCGAGCAGGCGAGGCTCTTCTCGTGGGAGGCCACCGCCGACGCCACGGCGGACGTCTACCAACGGGCGAGGGCCCGCATGCGATCCTCGGTCAGATGAGCACCGAGTCGCCCGACCGCGAGCCCGTCGAGATCCTGCGCGACTACCTGGTCGCCAACGACTTGGAGTTCGAGGAGCCCGGCGAGGGTGTCTTCTCCTTCGCACTCCCCGGCGAGAAGAAGCTGCAGACGGCGGTGCGCCTCGACGTGGGGCCCCACGCATTGTCGGTGCACGCCTTCGTGTGTCGTGCGCCCGACGAGAACCACGAGCAGGTCTACCGCTGGCTGCTCCAGCGCAACCTGCGCCTGTATGCCGTGGCGTTCGCGATCGACCGTCTCGGCGACATCTACCTCGACTCGCGGCTGCCGCTCAGCAGCATCAGCGACGACGAGCTCGACCGGCTGCTGGGCTCGGTGCTCTCGGTGGCCGACGAGTCGTTCAACACGATCCTCGAGCTCGGCTTCGCTTCTTCGATCCGCAAGGAGTGGGACTGGCGCAAGCTGCGCGGTGAGCCGACGCACAACCTCGAGGCGTTCCGCGGCTGGCTCGAGGCCGAGGACTCGGTCGCCGGCGAGCCGAACTGACGGATCCCGTCAAGCTCCTCGAGCCTCTCAGGAACGCGGATCAGGCGGTGTCGGCCCGCTCGGCGCGGCTGGGGAACAGCTGAGCCGACGGCATCGGGCGACCCAGGTGATAGCCCTGACCGAGTCGGCATCCCATCGCCCGAAGGTGGGCGGCCTCGAGCTCGCTCTCGATCCCCTCGGCCACGATCCGGACCCCGAGGGTCGAGACGAGCTGCAGCACCGCGCGTGCGAGCTGGAAGTCCGACGGGCTGGCGCCGATGCCCGACACGATTGATCGATCGATCTTGACCGTGTCGATCGGAAGTCGCTGCAGGTGCATGATCGAGGAGTAGCCGGTGCCGAAGTCGTCGATGCCGAGCGCCACCCCGAGGTTCGTGATGCCCTCGAGGGTGCGTCGGACCACGGGGTCGTCGGAGACCACAGCGGTCTCGGTCATCTCGAGCAGCAGCTGCTCGGGGGAGATGCCGGTGTCCTCGATCACCGCATCGAGGTGGTCGACGTACTCGGGGCTGCGCAGCTCGAGCGGCGAGACGTTGACGTGCATGCGGAACTCGTGGTCGACCAGGCCGTGCCACTGCGCGAGCTGGTCGGCCGCCGTCCGCAGGACGTGACGACCGAGGAGCGTGACGAGACCGCTGCGCTCGGCGGCCTCGATCGTCGCTGCCGGTGAGAGCATCCCGAGCTCAGGGTGCGTCCAGCGCAGCAGCGCCTCGGTGCCGACGAGTGCTCCGGTGCGCAGGTCCTGCACGGGCTGGTAGTGAAGCGCGAGCTGGGACGGGTCGTGGGCCAGGGCGTGGGCGAGGTCGCGCACCATGAGCAGGTCGAACGGCGCGTCGTCCTCGTCGCCGGGCTCGTGCCACAGGACGTCGCCGACGGCGCAGCCGTTGGCCCGTACGACGGTCGCGCGCACATCCTGGACGGCGATGCGTTCATCGTCGCCGTCGTGCACGAGGCGGGCGCCGACAGTCATCACCGGCCACACCATGTCGCCGTTGAGCGGGATCAGGGTCCGCACGCGCGAGGCGAGGTGCGACACCTGGGCGTGGGCCATCTCGCGTCGCACCCGGACCACCATCAGGAAACCGCCGAGCGGCTTCACGCGCAGCAGTCGCGCGGGGAGGTGCTCGTGCTCGAGCATGCGTCGGGCAAGCTCGGTAGTGAGCGACTCGAGGGCGGCCGTGCCGTGGTAGTCCACGATCTCGGCGGCGTTGGACAGGGTGACCGCGAGGAGGGCCAGGGTGTGCTCGTCGTCGACGCAGATCTGGCGCAGGTCGCTGATGGAGTCGACCAGGGAGCCGGTCGTCGGGAAGGACGCGCCGTCCTCGTCGAAGTCGTCCCCGTGGTTGTGGCTGTGATTGTTCTCGTTGGTCATCGGGCGACCTCGAGCAGACGACGTGCGGACACGGGCGCAGGCGCGGCAGGCGGCGTGATTGCCCACGGCAAGTCGGCATCGCGCAGCACGCCCACCAGCACGTCGACCGCGACGCCGCGGTCGAGGTAGGCCGTGGCCCCCAGGGCGGTGACGGTCGAGATGTCGTCGGCGCTCGCGCCCTCGGAGATCACGACGACCGGGGTGCGGCGCAGGGCGACGTTCGTGCGGATCAGACGCAGGACGTCGGCCGCGTCACCGGTCGGCAGGTGCAGCTCGGTGACGACCACAGCCGGCGGCGGACTGTCGGAGCTCAGGTAGTCCTGGACGTCGGAGATGTCCGCGCAGGCGAGGACAGGGTTGACCAGGCGACCGAAGGACAACGCGTCGCGGGTGGCGTCAAGACCGTTTTGGTCGTGTGCGACGACCAGGACAGGCGACAAGGACGGAGGGAAAGGCGACATGGGGGAGTCTCCGAAGCAGCAGTTTCATCGGCGGGACCGAGTGGGGGTGAATCAGATGCGTGTCTCTTTGTAGGGGATGCCGCGTCGCTGACGTAGACGTTTGCCATAATGTGCGTTACCGGTCTAGACCAATGCTGCCTGACTTTGCTGGAGAGTAGTCACAACGGGCTAGACGAGTCCGACCGTTCGGAGGTACGTCGCCGCGATCGGATCGCCCGCAAAGAGCCCGATCGCCGCGCCCACCAGCATGAAGGGGCCGTGCGGCACTGCCTGCCCGCGTTGCAGGCGCCCGATGCTCATGAGTCCGACGACCACCACGGCCCCCACCGCGAACCCCGCCATCAGTCCGACGAGGCTGGGCCCCAGTCCCCAGAGGCCGAGGACGACGCCGAGGAGCGGTGCGAGCGCCACGTCGCCGAGCCCCATCCCGCGGCCCGCGGTGAGCAACCAGATGCCGCCGTACAGGGCGAACCAGATCGCCACCGAGAGCGCGACGACCGGGAGGTCGATGCTCGCCCCCGCGACCAGGCCGGCGACGAGCACCACCGCGACCAGGGCGGCGGCAGCTCCGGTAATGGCGAAGGGGAGGCGGCCGTGCTCGAGGTCGATCAAGGCCAGCGCGATGCCGGCCGCCACCACGACCAGCGCCGCGCCCAGCAGGACCGGGTCGCTCAGACGCCAGGCGGTGAAGGCGAAGGCTGCGCCGGTCACTGCTTCGACCAGCGGGTAGCGCACCGGGATCGTGATGGCGCAGTCGCGGCACCGTCCGCGCAGCAGCAGCCACGACACTACGGGCAGGTTGTCGCGAGCCCGGATCTCGTGGTCGCACCCCGGGCACGCCGAGGGCGGGCTGACCACGGACAACCCTGCCGGGACGCGGTGCACGACCACGTTGAGGAAAGAGCCGATCAGCAGCCCCAGCACCCCGGCGGCGGTGACGACGTACGCCGTCGGCAGCAGCTCCCAGGTGCTCACTGGTGCGCTCCCGTGTGGGCGCGGCCGTCCGCGAAGGCGGAGGACGGGCGGGTCGACGACATGATGCTCTCCGGGTGGTGGGGCGTGCGGGTGCTCACCGAGGTCATCGGGACGACGGCAGCGCGACTTGACCGGAACGGCGATGCGGTGGCGGGCCGGTCCGCTCAGGCTCCCAGGTCGAGCACCCGTTCGCGCCGCCATGACGCGCACCAGTCGCGGAGCTCGGCGAGGGGCGCCGGCCGGCAGACCAGGAAGCCCTGCAGGACGTCGCAGCCGAGCCGGCGCAGCGCCGCGGCCGCGGCCGCCCCCTCGACCCCCTCCGCAACCACCCGGATGCCGAGGCTGTGGGCGGCGTTGATCAGGGCGCGGACCAGCCGCAGGGTTTCGTCGTCGTCAACGAGCGCCGCGATCGACGG
Source organism: Nocardioides sp. (assembly GCF_034670285.1). Taxonomy (GTDB): domain Bacteria; phylum Actinomycetota; class Actinomycetes; order Propionibacteriales; family Nocardioidaceae; genus Nocardioides. Next base: position 3,861 of record NZ_JAXMNS010000048.1, read on the forward strand.
ATCGACCTTCACCTCGCGGACGGCCGGGTTGCTCCACAGCGCCGTGAGCGAGGACCGTGCGGTGCCGAATCCGCGGATGCTGACCGCGAAGCCGTCGCGGCTGAGGGTGTCGAAGACGTCGGAGCTCTCCGGGGCCAGGCCGGTCGCCGACTCGCTGATCTCCAGGACGATGTCCTGCGTGGAGAGGCCGTGACGCTGCACGGTGGCGTACAGGTTGTCGACGAGGCCGCGGGCGAGCATGTGGCGGCGCGTCACGTTGATGGCGAGCCGGGCACCGGGTGCGAGCCGTTGCAGCTCGGCCATGTCGCCCAGCGCGCCCTCGAGCACGGCGAGCGTGATCGGACCCATCGACCCGGTGCGTTCGGCGAGCGGGATGAACTCCCGTGCCTTGAGCAGGCCGAGCTCGTCGTGGTCCCAGCGCACGAGCGTCTCGAACCCGACGATGTCGCCAGTCGTCATCGACACCTGCGGCTGGTAGTGCAGCAGCATCTGGTCGACGGCCCGACCCGCGCGTAGGTCGGCAAGGAGCCTCCGGGTGCGCCCCTCGTCCAGCGACCCGGGCGGGGTGCTGGCCCGCCACTGGCAGGACCCGGCCGTCTTGGCGGCGTACATCGCCTGGTCGGCGGCGCACAGCAGCTCCTCCACCGTGTTGCCGTCCTGGCCGTAGGAGGCCAGGCCGACCGAGACACCGACCGAGAGGCTCAGGTCGTCGACCTCCAGCGGCATCGTGAGGGCCCGGATGAACGCCCGCGCCCGGGCGGCTCCCGACTCGGGCGCCTCGAGCGGGGCGCTGAGCACGGCGAACTCGTCGCCACCAAGGCGCACGACCAGGTCGCCGTGCTCGGCGGTTCTGCGGAGCCGGGCGCCGACCTCGGCCAGCACCTGGTCACCCACATGGTGGCCCGCGGCGTCGTTGAGCTGTTTGAAGCCGTCGAGGTCGAGCACGAGCAGCACTGCGGGCCGTCCGACCTCGGCGGCGTTCGCCAGCAGGAGTGGCCCCTGGCCCAGCAGCGCCTCGCGCCGGGCCAGCCCGGTGAGCGGGTCGTGGTCCGGGGGGGCTGGGGGTGCGACGACGGTCGGCAGGGCGCCGTCGACGGTGCTTGGCTTCATGACGACCTTCCGACGTGGTCACGAGATCGCGATCGGGTCCGAGCGCGTGGGTGGGCAAGGGGTGAGCAAGGGGTAGGCAGGGAGGTCCCCCTGGTGATATGGGGTTGCCCAAGCATCGAACGCGGGCCGGGCACACTTGAGCCTGCTCGCAGAAGAGGGCCGACCCTTTCCTGCTCGCAGGGTCGGCGCGGCCGGGTGAGCTCGCCACCCTTGAGCGCTTTCGCCACTACAGTGACGGCGTGACCGACGACGACCTGCCGCTCAGCGGGCAGCGCCGCACGATCAAGGACGCGGTGTCCTCCCCCCACCTGGCCTCGGTGAGCCTCGCCGAGCTGCGCACCTACCGCGAGCACCTCCGCGCGGAGGAGGCGCGCATCTCCTACTGGCGCCGCCTCATCCACGCGCGGGTCGACCTGTTGCGGGCCGGCAGCCTCGGCGACTCGCCGATCGACGTCGACGCCCTCGCTCGGGTGCTCGGCGACACCGGCACGGGCCACGTGCGCCAGGCGCTGCACCGCGTGCGCGCCGCCGACCCGCTGCCCGACCTGCCCGCCCTCGCCGGGGTGTGGGTCACGCCCTCCGACGCCGCCGAGGCCGCCGAGGCCGTCGAGCTGCTGGGGGCGGCCGAGCAGACATTGACGTCGTACCGACGGGCGCTGCACGACCGCATCGACGAGGCCACCGCCGAGCTCATCGTGCGCTACCGCGCCGATCCCAGCCGAGCGCTGGAGATCCTGAGCTGATCCTCACGTCGCGCCGGTCCCTGCCGGTGTGGCCAGGTGAAACCGGGTCCTCCCTCCGCGGTCTTCCACCCCGCGACGGACGCTAGGGTTCCTGGTGTCCAGCACCCGACGGCGCACGCGCGAGGAGCCCCACATGACCACGGCCGACGCCGAGGAGGTCAGCGACCTGTGGCGGCGCTACCGGGAGACCACGTCGCCCGAGCTGCGCAACCAGCTGGTCCTGCAGTACTCCCCGCTGGTCAAGTACGTCGCCGGCCGCGTGCGCAGCGGGCTGCCGCAGACCGTCGACTCCGCCGACCTCGTCTCCGAGGGCGTGATCGGGTTGATGGACGCGATTGCGCGGTTTGAGCCCGACCGCGGCTGGACCTTCCAGACCTACGCCGTGCCTCGAATCCGCGGCGCCATCATAGACAGCATCCGCGCCGCCGACTGGGTGCCGCGCTCGGTGCGCAGCAAGCTGCGCGACGTCGAGAAGGCCCGCGAAGCGCTCCAGCTGCGGCTGGGCCGCGCGCCTAGCGATCAGGAGCTGGCGGCCGAGCTGCAGCTCTCGACGCAGGAGCTGCGCGACCTGCGCGAGCGGCCGACTGCGGTGTCGCACGTCGGGGATGACGAGGTGGCGGCGCTCGACGACCTCGCGCCTGCTGTCGACGCCGCGCTGGAGGACGAGAGCACCCGGCAGACCCTGCTAGACGCCCTCAAGACCCTGTCCGAGCGCGACCAGATCGTCATCGCGCTCTACTTCTTCGAGGGCCTCACCCTGGGTGAGATCGGTCAGGTGTTGTCGGTGACGGAGTCGCGCGTCAGCCAGCTGCGCAGCCGCGCCACCGCCTCGCTGCGCCAGGGCCTGGCCGAGGCGCTCTCGTCGTAGGAGCCCGCTTCGAACGTTCGTCCTGTCAGGTCGGTGGCGTGGGGCGGGTACGCGCCGTACGCCGGGCGACCGCGACGCCCACCAGTGCCAGCGCTCCACCGAGGTAGGCCATGGGCGGTGGCACCTCGTCGAGCAGCACCAGGCTCATCACGATCGTGATCACGGGCACGACGTACGTCGTCACCCCGAGGCTCGAGGCCGTCATGTGCTGCAGGGCGTAGCCGTAGGTGGTGAACGCGATCGCCGTCGGAAAGACGCCGAGGTAGACCATCCACCACACCGAGGAGGCCGCGGCGTCGCCGACCTCGGAGACGAGCGTACCCGCGAACGGCAGGCACGCCAGGGCCCCGACGGTGCAGGCCAGCCAGGTGACGTGCAGCGACGACAGCTTGGCGACCAGCGGCTTTTGGATGACGACGCTGACCGAGTAGACGACGGCGGCAACCAGGCAGAGCAGGACGCCGACGAGGTCGCTGTTGGTGCCGCTGGAGTCGCCGGACAACGCGATCACGGCGACCCCGGAGAAGGCCAGCGCGAGCCCCACGGTTAGCTGCACGGTGAAGCGCTCCGAGAGGAACAGCGCCGCCAGTACCGCGATCAGCACCGGCGAGACCTGGATGAGCATCGCGGCCGTGCCGGCGTCGACGCGCTGCTCGCCCTCGTTGAGCGCGACCATGTAGACGGCGTACCAGAGCAGCCCGATGACGACGATCGAGCGCCACTGCCGGGCGGTCGGGCGGGGGAGGCCGCGGGGCAGGGCGAAGGCGGCCAGCACGATGGCGCCCACCGCGAGGCGGCCCAGGGACAGGGCTCCGGCCGAGAAGTCGTGACCGAGGTGGCGGATGGCCACGAAGGCCGAGGACCAGAGGAGCAGGGTGACGGCCACCGCCGCGAGCGGCGCCCAGACCGGTGGGGAGGTCGTGTCCCGCGTCGAGTCCACCGTCTGCGTCATGGGTCAAGCCTAGGGACATCCGTGACGCCCACCTAACGGTCAACAAACGTCGTGCGGCGGTTTCTTGCCCATCTCGGCGTCGGTCGTCCGGGCGGCGGTGATCACCGGGAGCAACGCGGCCGGGGAGGCGGCCTCGGCGGCCACGGCCACCACTGCGTCGGCCAGCTCGGTGGCCGGGGTGCCGGGGCTCGACGCGAGCACGTCGATGCGATCCGCGGCGAGACGCAGCCGGATCGCCAGGTCGTGAGCGGACGCCGTCACGGCGGGGGTGGTCGGGCCGGCCACGGCGGGTGAGGCGGTCGTCGGGGTGGCGCCGCCGAGGACGAAGAACGACTCGAGGTCGGCAGCGAGTCGGTCGGTCGACGTCATCTGGGGTGCGGGGTCCTGCGTCGCCGACCCGGTGCCGACGCGAGCCGCGCCCGTCGCGACGTGGGCTGCCCCGATCTCGGCCAGCAGTGCCGCCGCACGCCGCTCTTCGCGGGCCCTCGCCTCCCGTCCGGCTGATCGGACCCGGTGGGCGATGTAGGCGCAGCTCCCCAGGACGGTCAGGCCGATCACGACGAACAGCACGATGTTGGTCAGGAGCATCAGTCGTCGTCCCTGTGGGGGAGGGGAGGTGGGTGGCCAGGATACGACGGCTTGACCCACCCACGGCTGGCTTCGCGCGGTATCCACCATTCCTCGGAGGTCAGGCCTGCTGCCCCCAACCCCTCGGTCGGGGATCATCGCGGTCCGGGGCTCAACCGGGCACCCCGGTCGGCCGATACCCGTCATGACCAGCCCCGTCAGACGATCACCCGAGGTCACCATGTCCAGAGCCCAGCAGATCCTGCCCCAAGTCGCGCCCGAGATCTTCATGGCGCTCACCCGCGAGCTCGGCTTCGTCCCCGGCCGCGCGCTGCGTGCAGTGCCGGCTGCCGCTGGGCCCGACGTTGTCGTGACGGCGGAGGCGGCAACGTCGCTGAAGCTGTCGGACGTGTCGACCGAGACGTCGGTGGCGCTCGCGGAGGTGCCGGGCCTCTCGGTGTGCGAGCCCCGCGCGCAGCTGTCCAGTCTGACGGAGCTGACGGCCGCGCCGACCCTCATCGCCCACGGCCCGGCCCGGCCCGCCCCCGTCGCAGCGGACGAGGCGGTCCCCGCGCAGCGCTCGGCCGGCGTCGTACCGCCGGGGCTCGGCTCCTACCTACCGCACGACGAGGTTGTGGAGGAGGACTCCTTCGACGAGCCGGCCACCGTCGTCCTCGACCTCGTTCCTTTGGAGGAGATCCCTCAGGCTGAGGTGGCTGAGGTGGCCGAGGTGTCGGACGTCCGCGACGGGACTGCCGCCAACCAGGCCGACCACCCGGTGGACGTGGCGGACGTGGCGGACGCGGGGAGCTTCTTCGCTCGCCGCGTGCCGAGCATGCCGCCCATCGCCCAGGGCAACGGCTGAGGAAGCATCTCCCCGGTGGTTCCCCGCGTGAGGCGCGGCGGTTGGCCAGACCGGGGTCAGGACCCCGCGTGCCGCGACGATGGCACGTCGACGAAACGAGTGAACCGATGACCATGGGGACGGAGCAGCGCGTGAATGAGTCGACCGGTACGGCCGCCATCCCGTGGCGCTACGTCGACCTCGACCTGCTCGAGGTGTGGCTGTGGGAGACAGAGCACTTCGAGGCCAAGGTGACGGCCGAGCCCAACTGCTTCGCCTGGGAAGTGGGCGACCTGGTCGTCTCCAACGACGGCATGCCGCGCTGGCTCACCGGCGGGCGGGCAGTCGACTTCGCCACCGCCGAGCAGTCGATCCGGGAGGTCATCGGCAAGTCCTACCCGGTCCGGTTCGGCTACCGCCCCTACGCGGGGCGCCTCGCCACCACGTTCCTGATCGCGACGGGGGAGAGACTCGACCTCGGCCCTTTCCACGGGACCCGCGCGCTGGTGAGCGTACGCATGCCCGGCGGGGCCGACCAGTCGTTCCTCGGTCGCTGCAGCATCCAGCACTACGAGCTGCTCCTCACCACCGACTCCGGCCACCAGGTGAAGATTCAGCCGCCCTACATCGTCAGCGTCACCGGCGAGAACGGCGCGACCGCGCGGGCGTCGGCCTCGAGCTCGTCGTTCGTCGGGGTCGGCGGCGGCCGGATCTACAAGGGCAAGATGGTGAACGGGTGCACCGGCTCACACGGCTTCCTGCCCGACACCATCGAGCACGACGGCCCCCCGTGCCAGGTGCACGAGTCCACCGTCCCCCGCACCGCCACCGGCCGCCGGGCCTGACCTGACCGAGGGGGCTGCAGTGCAATCGGTCCCTGAGGCGAACTCGCCGGCCCCTTGTCCTCAAGAAGCCCCTGCTACAGGACGACTCTCAGGGAACAGACGGCCGGGCCGGTCGTCTGTTCCCCACTGCGCACGGCAAGGACATCGAGATGACCACGAGACCGTCCCGTCACGAGACGGTGCCCGGCCTGTTGAGCGTCGCGGCGACCCGGGGGACCGGGTGCGTCCACGTGGTCGACCGGGGCGAGGTGCGTTCCGGGCAGGTCTACCTCGTCGACGGTGCGCTCGTGGCGGTGAACGTCGACGGCTTCCAGCCCCGGGTGGGGCACCGGCTGCGCTCGGGCGGCCTCGTCGTCGCCGACGCCTTCGCCACCGCGCTCGCTGCGTGCGGGGGCGACGTCCGGGCACCGGGTCTGGGCCAGGAGCTGGTGGACCGCGGCCACCTGGACGCGCCCGTGCTGGCTGCGGTACACCGCGAGATCACGCTGTCGGCCGTGGGCGCGATGGCGACCTGGGTGGGAACCCAGGGGATTTTCGTCGGTGACGAGACCACCGACTCGTTCACGATGGAGCCGGTAGCCATCGCCACCGTGCTCAAGGCCGTCGTACGACGCCGCCAGCGCTGGGAGCTGCTCTGGGGCGAGATCGCCGGCGGGCTCGCCGTGGAGGAGTGCTTCCCGACGGCCGCCAAGCTCCCCGACGGTGTCGCGCCCCTCGCCGTCCCCGCCGAGGCCGAGGCGCTGCTGGCGGCGATGACTGGGCAGCGCAGCGTCGACGAGGTCGCGGGGGAGTGCGGCCTCACCCGCTTCGAGACCGGCTACCTCCTCCACGCCCTGGTGCGCGCCGGCCGCGCCGGGATCAACGCCCGGCCAGGGTCGGCCACCTACGGACTGCACGTGCACCCGGTCCCCGAGTACACGTCGGTGACGGCGGTCGACCCGGCTCCCGTGCGCCCGCCCGGCGGCCGCTTCTCGCAGGTGCCCCGGCTGCCTCCCGCGCCGGCGACGGTCGACTCGCAGGACTCCGACCTGCCCCACCCGACGGCCGGCGGCGCCCCGGAGCCGGTCCCGTCCGACGCGAAGCCCCACGCCGTCCCGGGCACTGCGGAGGCGGCACGCGCCGCCCGCGCGAAGACCCGCGCCGCCCTCAACGATCACCTGGCGGCCGTCGACGACGTGCAAGCCGCGCTCGCGCGGATCCAGCAGCACGCCGCAGACCTCCAGCTCGACGTACCCAGGATGGTGAAGGCCGCCGGGGACGCCGCGCACGCCTTCGCCCAGATCGCCCAGGAGGCCGAGGTTGCGGAGGTCGAGCTGGCGGCCGCGCAGGAGGCGCTCGCCCGAGCCGGTGAGCGGGTCGGCGCCGTACGCCGGGCAGCCTCCGAGCTCGAGGCACGACGAGACGCCACCGACGAGGACCTGCGCCGCGTCCGGGAGCGCGCCGCAGCCGTCACCGCCGAGCAGCAGCGGCTGCGGGCCGACGCCGAGCGTCTCGCCGTCATCACCACCGAGCTCCAGGGCCGCGTCACCGAGGCCGACGCGCTCGAGCGCGTCACTCCCTCCGACGCGGGCTGACGTCCGCGGCCGCGGGAGATTGCGCCGGCGCAGGGCTACGGTGCCGCGACCGAGCGGCCGATAACCACTGCAGCACGTGGCGCCTGCTCCCGCTCCCGGGACGGACGCCGGACCACCGAGCAGAGGAAGACCAGCGGTGACCATCGTTACCAACACTCCCGAGGTGCTGTACGCCGACACGACGAGGCGCATCGCGAGCTATCGGTCTCTCGCACGTCGCCACGCCACCGAGGGCAACGCGTTCGGCGCCGTCACCGCGACCTGGGCTGCCGACATGAACACCGTTCAGGCCGTCATGTGGGAGCGCGTCATGATCGCCTCGCCAACGCCCGACCAGCAGTTCTTCGACATCGCCACCACGGTGGCCCGGGCCCTGGCGCTCTACGCGCTGCACCCGCCGGTCGCGACCACCGCGACGGAGGCGGTCCTGGCCGCCCGCGCCGGACTGTCGACCGCGTTCGACGCCTCCGCACTCGCCCTGATGGAGCGACGCCTGTCGCCGCTGGACCACCTCGACGGCCTGCCCGCACCGACGGTCGCCGAGATCGCCGAGGTGACCCGGCAGCGGCTGGGCGACGAGACGCTGGAGCAGGCGATCGCGGCCCGCGCGGACGAGGCGCGCCACTGCATGGCCGCGGCCCTGCAGCGTCTCAGCGACGGGCGCGTCGACGACGCCCTCCCCCTCGCGTGGCAGGCCGACTGGGCCACGCTCGAGGCCTACCTGCTGGAGGCGGCAGCTGCCGTGGGCGACGAGGCGCTGGTCAGCGTCGACCTCCGGTGGGCCTTCGCCGTTGACTCCACCGACAAGATCGAGGCGCTCTCCCCGGACTTCCACCAGGCCGTCACGACGATCCGCGCGCGCCTCGTCGAGTCGCTCGGCACCATCGAGGGCGACCGACTGCGCCAGCGCTTCGAGCCGATCGACGGTTGAGCCACCGGCTCCCCGGTGTCATGCGGACCTCGTCCCTGGGGGACGAGGTCCTCGTGCTTGCGGCCGACGCCAACGGTGGTCGAGGAGGTCGGTCGCGATCGTCTCGAGCCGGTCTCGAGACCGGCTGGCCGAAGCATCCGCTCGACCAGCCCCCAGCCCGACCAGCTGCCGCTACGACGACGTCGGGCCCCACCTCGCCGAGGTGGGGCCGATGCCGGGGGTGGGCGTCGACTACTGCGCGGCGGCGCTGCTCGCCGGCGGGACGGCGGCCGGGTCGGCCTGCGCGGGAGCCGGGATGGCCGGGGCGTCGGGGTCGGGGACCTCGGGGAGCAAAAACATCGAGCCCGCGACCGTCAGCGTGTAGCCGGCATCGGCGCCGTCTGCGGAACCGTCAGCCGTCGCTGCGCTGAGCCCCGCGGTGTCGAACAGGTAGGAGCGCTGCTGGTCCTCCATGGCGGCGAGGAAGCGGCGCAGCTGCGCCGAGGTGCCGGTGACGGTCGCCGCGACCTCCATTGTGGCGAGTCCCGCGACCGGTGCGGCGCCGGCCCAGACGCCTCCCACGCATCGCGCCACT
>NZ_JAXMNS010000049.1:0-12787 GCF_034670285.1 Nocardioides sp.
CGTGGTTGATGATGATCGACGGTCCGATGGTCGTGCCGGCGGGCAGGTCGTAGCCGGCGATCGAGGTGTCCTTCATGAGCGTGCGCACCACCATCGGGATCACCGGGTGCAGGCGCATCGACTCCTTCATCACCGCCTCCAGCCACGCATCAGCCTCGGCGCCGTCGGCCGCGGCGGCGGCCACCGAGCGGGCGTGCAGGTCGGAGTCACGGCCGAGCTCGTACAGCGCCCAGGCGAGCGCGGTCGCGGTGGTCTCGTGCCCGGCGAGCAGGAGGGTGACGAGCTGGTCGCGCAGCTCGGTGTCGTCGAGACCCCCCTCGTCGGCGGCGCCGACCCGGATCAGCCGGGACAGGACGTCGGTGCGCTCGTTGAGGTCGGTGGCTGCACGGCGCTCGCGGATCTCGGCGTACATCAGCCGGTCGAGCTCGTACTGGTTGGTGACCGCCCGCTTCCACATGCCGATCTTCTGCAACCACGGATAGCCCCAGCCCAGGAGCACCACCGGACTGACGTCGACGGTGGCGTTGACGCACGGGCGCAACGCCGCCAGCCGCCGCTCGTCGGTCACGCCGAAGACCACCCGCAGGATGACCTCCAGGGTCAAGGTGTTCATCCGGTCGAGGGAGCGGAACTCCTCCCCGTCGCGCCATCCGTCGACGTGCTCGCGGGCGAGGGTCGAGACCAGCCCTTGGTACTCCTTCAGGGCGGCCCCGTTGAAGGCCGGCATGAGCAGCTTGCGGGCACGCTTGTGCTCGAGGGAGTCCTGCAGGAGCAGCGAGTGCTTGCCCATGACGGGTCCGAGGATCGAGTTGGCCTTGCCGGCGTGGAAGACCTCCGGGTCGCCGGCGAAGACCTCCCTGGTGTGCTCGGGACGCGTGACGAGCACCAGCGGCCGGGCGCGAGGAAGCAGCTTGACGGTGAAGACGTCGCCATAGGTGCGGTGGAGCCACGGGATGAAGCTGTGACGGAAACGCATCAGCGCCACGGTCTGCACGAAGGCCGGCCAGCGCGGTCCCGGCGGCAGCGTGGCCGTGCGCTCGGGCTCCGGGGCGCCGTCGCCCACGGCCGAGGTCGCACGAAAGCGCAGGCTCGTGGAGTCAGGGACGTCGTCGACGGTGGCCATGTCCTGACCCTACGGGCCGGTAGTGCTCGTCACACCGACTCGCTCGGTGCGCGGGCGAAGGTGGAGGTCGTCTTCGGGAGTGCATCCCCACACGAAGCGAGTCGCTCACCACCGGGCTCACTCACCACGCGCACGGTCTGTGGGCCGTCCGGCGTCGACAGTCGTACGGCGCGCGCAGCGGGCTCCTTCTCGACGTGCAGGAGGTCCACGTCGCCGAGCCCGGTCCAGCCCGACTCGTCACGCAGGGACAGGTCGGCCCACTGCGCGGCGCCCGGCCAACCGGCCCGCCCGCGCGTGACGTCCAGCGGCAGGCGACCGGCCTCCAGGTCGGTGCACGCCTCCACCGCGGTGAAGGCGTCGAGGCGACCCAGAGCCACGGCGTGCGGCAGGGCCAGCAGGGTCGCGGCGAAGCGGTGCCCACCGAGGTGCGTGGTCTCCCACGTGCCCTCGGGCCAGCGGGCGGCGAGGGCAGCCGCGACCGGCCGGCCGCGCTCGGCGCAGCAGACGTCGCGTCGACCGTTGGTGCACACCAGCCACAGCGGCCCGCCGTACGGCGTGAAATCGGTCGTGGCGACGCCCCCGAGATCGGCGTAGTCGCGCAGCACGACCTCGCTGACGCTCGGGGTCGCACCCAAGGAGGCGCGGAAGACTCGCACGCCCGGCCCGGAGCCACCCCCGTGACGACGGATCAGCTGGGCACGCCCGCCCGGGGCCAGCCGCGCCACGTGCTCGGCGAGGTGCTTGGTCGCCTTCGCCGGCCAGGGACCTGCGTCCTCGACGAAGAGCCACTCCGACTCGGTCGGCGCCGTGCCGGCGATCGGCTCGGCGTCGTCCTCACTGGCGAGGGAGCAGCGGAGTTCGGGCACGCCACCCATTCGACCAGACGCCTCCTCGTCACGAGCGCGGCGGCCTACAGCAGTCCCTGCCGGTGCGCGATCGCGGCGGCCTCGGTGCGCCCGGCGGCGCCGAGCTTGCCGAGGATGTTGGAGACGTGGACGCTCACGGTCTTGGCGCTGATGAACAGCAGCTTGGCGATCTCGCCGTTGCTGCGCCCCTCGGCCACGTGACCGAGGATCTCGCGCTCGCGCGCGGTCAGCGCGACGCTGCCGTGACCGGCCCCGTTGCGAGAACCGGACGACGACGTCGAGCCCAGCCAGAACAGGTCGTCGAGCAATGGCTGCGCACCGAGTCGGTGCGCGGCCTCGCGGGCCAGGTCGCCCACGACCCGCGCCCCGGCCAGGTCACCGGCGACCCGCAGCACCCCGGCCAGGCGCACGCGCACGGAGGCGATCTCGTGCACGTGACCGAACTCGACGAACCGCGCCTCGGTCTCGCGCCAGGCGTCGACCAGGGTCTCCAGCGGCGGAGCATCGACGCCGGCCAGCCAGCGGGCCCGCAGGGTCGCGGCCTCGAGTCGCCGCACCCACGCCTGACCTTCCGGGCCCCAGTGACCCGAGGGGTCGCTGTAGCGCTCACGCACGAGCTGACCGTCGGTGTGCAGACGCTCGACGTGGTCGTTCACCAGCACCTCACGCTCGGCGGCGCTCAGGTTGGGCAGAGCATCGGCGACGACCCCGACCGCGAGCGCGGCCAGCCGGATGCGGGCACTGAACCACTCGTGCCAGATGCGTCCCAGGATCGCGACCGCGTCGTCGTACGACGCCACCGCGGCGAGCGGCTCTCCGCGTCGTCCCGCGGCGACCATCTCGAGCGCGGCGGCGTGGATCGCGACGGCCCCCTCGCGCCGCCAGAAGGGTCGGAGCCCGGCGGCACGGCTGGTGACGTCGTCCCCGCGGTGCTGGAGGACCTGGAGGCGCACCGCGGTCATCAGCGCGCGCGGGATCGGGGGCGGGACCGGCCCCTCGACGGTCAGCAGCGCGAGCGCCCGCTCCCACTCCCCTCGCACCAGGTGGATCCAGGAGAGCTGCCAGCGGCACTCGAAGCCGTACGGCGCCCAGGGCAGCCCGGCGCTCTCGGCGCGCTCGATGCCGCTGCCGAACCACTTCTCGGCGGGGCCGAACTCGCCCCAGTCCTCGTAGGAGCGGCCCAGCAGGAAGCGTCCGCGCAGCTCGGCGTGGATCGCGTCGGACTCCGCGGCCCGCACGACGGCGTCCTCGAGCGCGGCGCGCAGCCCCTCCTTGGGACCGGCCTTCTTGAGGTTGCTGAGGGTGGTGATCGCGTCGGAGGCCAGCTCGTGGAGGTCGAGTCGCTCGGCGAGCTCGAGGGCGTCCATGCCGAACGACTGCGCCTCGTCGAGGCGGCCGTGGGCGGCTAGGATCCTGGCGTGGTTGGCCAGCACCCGGGCCCGCAGCCCGCTGTCGCCGGTGGGCGCGAGCGCCACCGCGCCGGCGGAGAGCTCGACGACGTCCTGGTCGGACTCGGTGATGTAGAGCCCGGCCGCCTGGGCGCTGAGCATCCGGGCCCGCCAGGTGTCGGAGGCGTCGGCCGGCAGCAGGGCCAGCTGTTCGGCGATGACGGCGACCGCGCGCTCGGGGTCGCCGCTGGCGGTGAGTGACTCGGCGGCGGTGACGACGAGCTTGGACAGGTCGATGCCGAGCTCGGTGAAGGCGTCGCCGGGGCGACCGCTGAGCAGCTCGAGCGCCTGCTGGTAGTGGTAGGCCGCCTCGTCGTGACCACCGACGGCGCTGGCCTCGTTGCCGGCCCGCACGCTCGCGGCCAGGGCGGTGGTCTTGTCCATCGCCAGGCGGGCGTGGCGGGCGAGCTCGGCGGCGGTGCCGCTGGCCGTGCCGTCGCGCAGCGCCTCGACGTAGCGGGCGTGCAGTCGGGCCCGCTCGCCGGGGAGGAGGTCGTCGTACACGGCTTCACCGAGCAGGGCGTGCCGGAAGGCGTAGCCGTCGCGCTCGGGCACCAGGACGTTCATCTCCACCGCGCCGCGCAACCCCTCGTCGAGGGCGTCGCCGGACAGGTCGGCGGTGGCCTCGAGCAGGTCGTGGGTGACCCGACGCCCACTGGCGCTGGCCGTGCGCACGACCTGACGGGCGTGATCGTCGAGGCGGTCGAGCCGGACCAGCAGGACGTCGGCGAGGTCGGCGGGCACGAAGCTGCCCGGGTCGGCGGCGGCGCTGGTGAGCTCCTCGACGAAGAACGCGTTGCCCTCGGCGCGCGCCACGACGTCGGCGATCTCGGCCTCGGGGAGCCCCTCGGGGATCAGCTCGGCGACCAGGCGCCGTACGGCCTCGTCGGGCAGCGGGTTGAGGGAGATCCGGTCGACCCCGCGCAGCCGCGACCACTCCGCGACCTGACGGCGCAGCGGGTGGCGCCGGTGGAGGTCGTCGGAGCGGTAGGACGCGACGATCGCGAACCCGCCGGCCTCTTCACGGGAGAGCAGGAAGCTCAACATGTCGCGGGTCGACTGGTCGGCCCAGTGGGTGTCCTCGATGACGAGGAGCAGCGGGGCGCGGGAGGCGGCCGCCTCGAGGACGGCCAGCACGGCGCGGAACAGGTCGGCGCGGTCGAGGGCGGAGGACTCGGCGTCGACCTGGTCGGTGTCGCCCATCACCCGTCGTACGGGCTGGAGGCGGGTGAGCGCGGGATGGCGCCCGGCGACCTCGGTGAGGATGTCGGGCACCTGCTTGGCGAGGCGGCCCAGCACCTCCGAGAAGGGGAGGTAGGGCAGCGCCGAGTCGCCGAAGTCGAGGCAGTGGCCGGCGTAGACCTGCCAGCCGTCGGCCTTGGCGAGGTCACGCAGCGCGCGCAGGAGGCGGGTCTTGCCGACGCCGGCGTCGCCCGAGAGCAGGACGTCGCTCAGGTCGTCGGCGGGGCGGGCCGGTCGTACGCCGAGCGAGGAGGCCAGCTCCGTCAGCTCGGCGTCCCTGCCCACCATGGTGGTGCTCGACTGGATCGCCACGTGGGCCATTGTGGCCCTCAGGCCGACGCGTCGGTCAGCGGGCGCGCTTGGCGACCTCGGTCGCGGCGACGAGACGGTGCTGGTGCGGCTCGGCGAACCGGTTGACGCGCTTGGCGCGCGCACCGCGGAGCAGCTTCTGTCCGCGGTAGTCCATCTCGGCCTGGAGGGTCATGCGGTCAACGGTGAACATGGGGGATTCTTTCCTCGAGCTGTGGTCTGGGCGCCGACCTGGTGCCGGCGACAGTTCCCAAGGTGCGCCACTGAGGTAGGCCTCCACATCGGCTCTTTGCCCTAGGCCCTCAGATCTCCGGGGGTCCACTACCTCAGGGGTCCGTGGCCGCCGTCACATGGCGTGCGCGACATACTCCTGACCATGGAGTTCTCCGACGTCGTACGCCGTCGCCGCATGGTCCGCAGCTACACCGACGAGCCGGTCGACCCGGCGCTCGTCGACCGCGCCCTCGAGCACGCGACCCACGCCCCCAGCGCGGGCTTCAGCCAGGGCTGGGGGTTCCTCGTGCTCGACACCCCGACCGACGTACGACGGTTCTGGGCGGCGAGCACCGAGAAAGCCACCTCGCCCTCCGACCCGGGCCGCTGGCTGCAGGGCATGATGCGCGCGCCGGTGGTGATCCTGCCGTGCAGCAACAAGAGCGCCTACCTCGATCGCTACGCCCAGCCCGACAAGGGCTGGACCGACCGCGACGAGGCCCGCTGGCCGATGCCCTTCTGGCACATGGACGCCGCCATGGCGAGCCTGCTGATCCTGCAGACCGTCACCGACGCGGGTCTGGGCGCGTGCTTCTTCGGCACCGTGCACGGTCGGGTGCCGGCGCTGCGCGAGGAGTTCTCGATCCCCGAGATGTTCGACCCGGTCGGCGTCATCACCATCGGCCACCCCGCAGGCGGCGGCTCGGCCGGCTCGCCGTCCACACGACCCCGCAAGCCGTGGCAGGACGTCGTCCACCGCGGCGGCTGGACGGCCGCGAGCCCGCAGGACCCGCCCTCCGCCGACTAGCGTGCTCGCATGACCCCGCACCCCGAGGCGGTCGGCAAGCTGCAGACCCTCCTACGACTTCCGACCGTCAGCCACCGCGACCCCGCACTCGTCGACACCGCCGCCTTCGACACCTTCGTCGACGAGCTCGCGCGGCTCTTCCCGCTGCTCCACGAGCACCTCGACCTCACCCGGATCTCCACCCACGGGCTGCTGTTCCACTGGCGCGGAGCCGCGAACGTGCGCCCGGTGGTCCTGATGGCGCACCTCGACGTGGTGCCGGTCGAGGGCGAGTGGCAGCACGACGCGTTCGGCGGCGAGATCGTCGACCACGACGGCGTCCCCACGATCTGGGGGCGCGGGACGCTCGACGACAAGGGCTGCCTGGTCGGCATCTGCGAGGCGGTCGAGGTGCTGCTGGCACGAGGCTTCGTCCCCGCTCAGGACCTCTGGCTGTCGTTCGGCTGCGACGAGGAGATCATGGGGACGGCGGCACGCGAGGCCGTCGAGGTGCTGCGTGAGCGCGGCGTCCGCCCGTGGTTCGTGCTCGACGAGGGCGGCGCGATCGCCAGCGAGGCCTTCCCCGGCGTCGGCGCCCCGGTCGGGGTCGTCGGCGTCACCGAGAAGGGCGCGACCTCGATCGAGCTGCGGGTGCAGGGCCGCGGCGGGCACGCCTCGACCCCGGCGAAGATGGGGCCCACCGCCCGGCTGGCCCGCGCGATCACCCGCCTGGACCGCTCCCCCATGCCCGCGAGCCTCCCGGCCCCGACGATCGAGCTGTTCCGTCGCCTCGCCCCGCACGCCGCGCTCCCACTCCGTCCGGTGCTCGCGAACGCCGGTCGTCTCCGGCCGGCGCTGACCCGGGTGCTGCTGGCCGCGGGCCCCGAGACCGCCGCGATGACGCGCACCACCTTTGCGATCACGACGCTGTCGGGGTCGCCGGCGATCAACGTCATCGCCGCGACGGCCAAGGCCGGCGTCAACATCCGGGTGATGGTCGGCGACTCGGTGGCCGACGTGCTCGCGCACGTGCGCCGGGCTGTCGACGACGACCAGGTCGAGCTCGACGTCATCGAGGAGGACGCCGCCAGCCCGGTCTCGCCGATCGACGACGACGCGTTCCGGCTCCTCGAGTCGACCATCACCGAGGTCTTCCCGGACGCCGTGCCGGCGCCGTACGTGATGATGGCCGCGACCGACTCACGGCACTTCACCGCGATCAGCGAGCGGGTCTACCGCTTCGCCCCGTTCCGGATGACCAAGGCCCAGCGCGAGTCGATCCACTCCTACGACGAGCACCTCGGCGTGGACGCCTTCCTCGACGGCATCACCTGGTATCGCCGTCTGATCGAGCAGCTCTCCTGATGGCCCTCGATGCGCGGACGACGCGTGGTGCGACCAAGGCCGCCCAGGGACTCGGGGCCATCGTCGGCCTGCTCGTGCTCGTCGAGGTCGCCAGCGGCGTGCTCCAGGGCTACTACACCCCGATCTACCCGCAGATCGCCGACCACCTGACCATCCCCGAGGGCGACGTCAACTGGTTCGAGGCCGCCCAGCTGGTCGTCTCCGCGCTCTGCGTGCCGCTGCTCGCCCGGCTCGCCGACCTGATCGGCCACCAGCGGGTGCTGCTGATCTCGACCGCCGTCACCGCGCTGGGCTCGTGGATCCTCGTCGTCGCCCCGTCCTTCACGACCTTCCTCATCGGCTGGGCCCTCCAGGGCGCGTACGTCGTCTGGCTGCCGTTGGAGGTCGCGATCATCCACCGCCGACTGCGCGGCGACAGCGACCGCGAGCGTCGTACCCGTCGCGGCGCAGCGATCCTGGTCGGCGCCCTCGAGCTGTCGGTCATCGTCGGCGCGCTGACCAGCGGCCAGCTGGTCGACCGGGTCGGGATGGGCGTCGTGCTGACGCTCCCGGCGATCGTCGTCACGATCGTCTTCTTCGTGATCCTGCTCGGCATCCAGCACACCCCCGGCGAGGCCACGGGCGGCATCGACTGGACCGGCTTCGCACTCATCACCGGCTCCCTGGCGCTCGTGATGGGCGGGCTCGTGGTCGTCCGGCTCGAGGGCCCGGGCTACGCACCGGCCTGGCTGCTCATGGCCGCCGGCGTGGCCAGCCTTGTGCCCGTTCGCGCGCTACGAGCTGGGGCGCGCCGAGCCGCTGGTCGACGTACGACTGCTGCGCGCCCCACGGCAGTGGCCGATCCAGGTCACCGCCTTCCTCTTCGGGGTGCCGGTGCTCGGCGGCCAGATCCCGCTGTCGACCTACGCCCAGGCCGACCCGGTCGAGCGCGGCTACGGCCTCGGCGCCGACGCCGCGTTCGTCTCCACGCTGATCGGCGTCTACGTGATCACCCTCGCGATCGGTGCGTTCACGCTGCCGCTGACCTCGCGGCTGCTCGGCGTACGACGTGCGCTCGTCGTCTCCTGCCTGCTCGTCGCCCTCGGCTACGCGCTGTGGATCCCGTTCCACGACCAGACCTGGCAGGGCCTGATCAACATGGCCGTCGCCGGCCTCGGCTCGGGCGCCCTGGTGGCGGCTCTGCCGTCGGCCGCTGCGGCTGCCGCACCCGAGAACCGCACCGGCTTCGCCACCGGCATGACCAACGCGACCAAGACCGTCGGTGGCGCGATCGCGAGCTCGATCTTCGCCATCGCCCTGGCCTCCGACGGTCTCGAGCTGGAGACGGCCGTCGCGCCGTTGTCGGGCTACCTGACGGTGTGGGCGGTCTGCTCCGGCGCCGCGGTGCTGGCCGCGGCGGCTCTGATGCTGGCACCGCGACACGCGTTCTCCGACCGCGTTGAGGTGCCTGGCTAGGCTCGTTGCGAGGTGATGTCGATGTCCGACCAGCAACGTCGTGCCCGCTCCGACGGGGCCCGCTCGGCCCAGCCCACCGAGGAGTCCCAGGCCACCGACGAGCGCGAGCGGCAGAAGCGTTCGAGCCAGAGCGCGGCCGCCGCCCGGATCGCCGACCAGCACCTCTGGGTCGACCAGCAGATCCGGATCGCCATGGAGCGCGGCGACTTCGACAACCTGGCCGGTGCGGGCAAGCCGATCGCCGGCCTCGACAAGGACCACGACCCCGATTGGTGGCTCAACCAGCTCATCGAGCGCGAGCGGATCGTCGTCCTGCCGCCGTCGGTGCAGCTGCGCAAGGACGACGCCGTCCTCGACGACGCCCTCGACAAGCTCTTCCGCGAGGACGACGTGCGGCGCGAGGTGGCCGACTTCAACGCTCGGGTGCTCCGCGCCCGCTACTCACCCCAGGACGGCCAGCCACCGCTGGTGACCATGCCGCGTGACGTCGAGGAGACGGTCGCCGAGTGGATCGGACGCCGTGAGGCACGGCGAGCCGCGAGCCTGGAGCGACGAGCGGAGGGCTCGACCGAGTCGGCGTCGGCACGTCGGCGGACCTGGTGGCGGCGTCGGCGGACGTCGTAGCGCGCGGGTCCGACCTGACGAGCTGGCGCGCGCGACGACCCGCCGCTGGCGGCCTAGCCCTTGCCGCGAGCGGTGATCCGGGCCGTGACAGCGTCGGTCCGCCTGCCGTCATCGATCGAGGTGCCGCGGATCCTGAGCCCGAGCACCGCGCCCCGCTGCGCCTTGCGGCCGCGAGTCACGTTGATGCGCAGCTTGGTGGACTCGCCGGGCGCCAGCTCCCGCGTCGTCCCCGTGCGGCTCGACGTGGAGATCCGGAAGCCTCGCTTCTTGCCCTGGACCGCATAGCTCAGCCGATCGACCTCGGACCCGTCGTTCTGCAGCTTCACCACGATCGTGCGCGAACGACCGACGTTCTTCACCGCGGTGGTGACGCGCTGCGAGGACGCCCGTCCGTAGTCGTCGTCCCCGACCCAGGTGCCCTTGCCCTTCACCTTGACCCAGACATCAGGAAGCGAGGACGGCGCTCGGACGGTGTAGGTGCGCGTCTGGGTGGTCGAGTTGCCGGCTCCGTCGGTGGCGGTCACCTCGAACGCGAACGATCCCGGCGCGCTCGTGTCGATCGGCGTGGCGACACACGTCTGGAGCGACGAGCCGCCCCGGTCGGTGCAGGAGTACGACGCCTCGACGGCCTCGCCCTGCACGTACGACGCGCCGGACGCCGGCACGTCGACGACCACCTCGGGGTCGGTCACGTCCGGGACGACGGCGAGGTGCGCTCGGTAGGAGAAGTAACGCTGCGCGGCAGTGGGCTCCACGTCATACAGCCGCCAGAGGTCGTCGCCGGCGGCGTCGATCTCGGTGGCGACCTCCGCGCGGCTGAACGCCCAGCCGATGAGTGTGTGCCCCTGATCGGCCCCGACCGCCTGCGACGAGCCCGCGAACTGCGCGAAGCGGCCCGGTGAGTGGTCGGCCACGACGGTCGCGACGTCGGTCGACTCGTCGAGCGAGAGGCGCAGGACGCGCGAGTCGGTGCGCACCACGCGGTCGCCGGTCGGGTCGGTCGGGTCGGCACACATCGGCGTCGCCGCACCGTTGTCGAAGAGCAGGATCGAGCCGTCATCCAGCTCACGGGCGGTGTGCTGGGCGCAGGGGCCGCTGTCCGGCGCACCGGCGGCGTCCTCGATCGCGAAGGTGCTGTCGACCCCGCCGAGCTTCCACACCACCGACCCGGTCGGGGTGGTGGTGTCGATCTTGAACACCGAGCTGAAGCCACGGAAGGACGCCAGGATGCTGCCGTCGTCCATCAGGTCGATAGAGTTGACGTGGGCGTAGTCGGCGCCGCCCGTCACCGTCTCGGCGGCGTACGGCGCACTGGTCCACTCGAAGCCGACGGTGCCGTCGGGGTCGATGCGCTGGATGATCGAGTCGTCCAGGTCGGTCGCGGCGTTCGGCTCGTAGGCGAGCAGCCAGGTCGTGCCGTCCGGCAGCGCGATCGAGTCGTGGCCGTCGGTGTTGACCAGGTCGACCGTCTCGGTGCTGCTGATCGGCTCGAACTCGCCGTCGAGCTGCACGAGCGCCTGCCCGGTGCGGCCGGGAGTCGTCGTGGTGCGCGAGATCGAGAAGTTGCCGTTGGGCTGCTGCTTCAGGTCGAGCGCCCCGAGCACGGAGTTGTTGATCCGCTCGACGTAGGCCGGGACGCCCTGGCGGTCGACCGCGGTCTGGAAGAACGCGTTGGAGCCGGAGAAGTTGGTCAGGCCCAGCAGCACGTGGCCGGGAGCGAGCGCCGCGGCCCCCGTGGCGCCCGTGGCACCTGCGGCCCCGGCTGGCTCGGCTGTCTCGGCTGTCTCGGTGGCCAGCGTCGGGAAGCCCGCGGGCAGGTAGACCAGGGAGTGACGGGCGGTGCCGGCCGAGTCGACGATGAAGACCGCGACCTCGTCGCCGTCCGCGAGGCCGGTGACCGTTGCCGTCCCATCGGTCTCGAGCACCCCGTCGACGTAGACCTCACCGGCGGGATCGCTGGTGGTCGCGGCGACCGTGACCTGCCCGGACGTCGCGTCGGACGTCGTCACGGCGTACCGCCTCACGGCCGGGTCGAAGGCCGGAAAGCTGCCGACTCCCTCGCCGGAGACCTCGAGCGTGTGGACTGGTGCTTCCGCGCGCGCCGTGAGCGGTGCTGCCTGCGCAGGCACCGCGAGCAACGGTGCAGCGAGCAGGCAAGTCGTCACGACGAGCGCCCTCCCCGGCGTCGTCATGCGGGGACCGTAACCCCGCTCGCGGCCCCGTGTCCGGCAATGGCGAGACATCCGTCATATCCGCCAACGGTGTCGGCCGTGGGCACCCGCTGGTAACTTCCGCGACATGCCCGCCGCATCGCAGAGCGCCAAGGACTTCTTCCGCCCCCTCGCCGTCGGAGCCCCGACGCCGCTGACCGAGATCCCGTTCCGGCCCAGCCGGGCGATCCACTTCTTCGACCCGAGCAACGCCAAGATGGCCGCCAAGATCCCGGCCATGGTCGGCACCGTCGACGTCCTCCTCGGCAACCTCGAGGACGCCGTCAAGGCCGACAACAAGCTCGCCGCCCGCGAGGGCCTGGTCGACATCGCGAAGGCGACCGACTTCGGCCCGACGCAGCTGTGGACGCGGATCAACTCCCTCGACAGCCCCTGGGCGCTCGACGACCTCACCACGCTCGTGCCCGCGATCGGCGACAAGCTCGACGTCATCATGGTGCCGAAGGTGCAGGGCGCCGAGGACATCCACTACGTCGACCGCCTGTTGGCCCAGCTCGAGGCCAAGGCCGGACTGACCCGCCCGATCCTGATCCACGCGATCCTCGAGACCGCGCGCGGCGTGGCCAACATCGAGGAGATCTGCGGCGCCTCGCCGCGCATGCAGGGGCTCTCCCTCGGCCCGGCCGACCTCGCTGCCGACCGCCGCATGAAGACCACCCGCGTCGGCGGCGGCCACCCCGGCTACCTGGTGCGCCAGGACCCGCCCGAGGACGCAGCCGGTGACCCCGACGTCCTTGCCGAGCGCACGACGTACCAGCAGGACCTGTGGCACTACACGATCGCTCGCATGGTCGACGCCTGCGCGATGCACGGCATCTACCCCTACTACGGCCCGTTCGGCGACATCGCCGACGTCGTGGCGTGCGAGGACCAGTTCCGCAACGCCTTCCTGCTCGGCTGCGTCGGCACGTGGAGCCTGCACCCCAAGCAGATCGCGATCGCCAACCGCGTCTTCAGCCCCTCGGTCGAGGACATCACCCACGCCCGCCGCGTGGTCGCCGCCATGGGCGACGGCACCGGCGCGGTGATGCTCAACGGCAAGATGGAGGACGACGCCTCCCTCAAGCAGTGCCTGGTGTTGGTCGAGCTCGCCGAGCAGCTCGCCGCGATCGACCCCGAGCTCA
>NZ_JAXMNS010000050.1:0-12722 GCF_034670285.1 Nocardioides sp.
TGCCGTCGGGCGTGGCCTCGACGTCGGCGGGCGTCGGGCCGGTCATGATCCGCTGATACATCCACAGGACGTAGATCGCGGCCAGGACGATGCCGGTGACCGCGAAGGCACCGACCCACCAGGCGTAGTCGAAGGCGGCCAGCAGCACCAGGAACTCGGAGACGAACGGGCTGAGCCCGGGCAGGCCGAGCGTGGCGAGACCGGCGACGAGCAGCAGGCCGGCCAGGATCGGCGTGGCCTTCTCGATGCCGCCCATCTCGGAGATCAGCTGGGTGCCGCGGCGCTTGGTGAGGTAGCCCGCGACGAGGAACAGCGCCGCGGTGCCGAGGCCGTGGTTGACCATGTAGAGGATCGAGCCGGTGCCGCCCTGGCTGCTGAACACGAAGATGCCCAGGGTGATGAAGCCGAAGTGGCTCAGCGAGGTCAGACCGATCAGGCGCAGGACGTCGTCCTGGCCGATCGCGACGAAGGCGCCGTAGATGATCGAGATGACCGCGAGGGTCACCACGACCGGCGTCGCCCACTGCGAGGCCTCGGGGAAGATCCCCAGGCAGAAGCGCAGCATGCCGAAGGTGCCGATCTTGTCGAGCACGCACACGAGCAGCACGCTCGTGCCGGGCGTCGCCCGCTCGGTGGTGTCGGCCAGCCAGGTGTGCACCGGGAACAGCGGCGCCTTGATCGCGAAGGCGATGAAGAAGCCGAGGAACAGCCAGCGGCCCGCGGTCTGGTCGATGTCGAGGGCCATCAGGTCCGAGAGGAGGTACGACGGGGTCCCCTCCTGCGAGGAGACGACGTACAGCCCGACCACCGAGCCGAGCAGCACGAGCCCTCCGCCGAGCTGGAACATGAGGAACTTCTGCGCCGTGGCGCTGCGCACGCTCGCCTCGGCCTTGCCGAAGCCGGCGACCAGGAAGTACGCCGGGATCAGGGTGGCCTCGAAGACGACGTAGAAGAGGAACACGTCGGTGGCGAGGAAGACCGCGAGCGAGAGTGCCTCGAGCGCCAGGACCCAGCCGTAGAAGGAGCGCGGGCTCTCGTCGCCGGCGTTCCAGTCGGCGACCAGCACGATCGGGACCAGCACGACGGTGAGCAGGACCAGGAGCAGCCCCAGTCCGTCGACGCCGAGGGCGTAGTTGACGCCGAAGGCGCCGATCCAGGAGACCTGCTCGGTCAGCTGCATGCCGCCGTCGACGTCGTACATGACGGCGACCGTGAGGCCGAGGACGAGCGTGGCCGCGGTGACGACCAGCGCGATCGCACGGCTGTGGGCAGCGGGCAGAGCCGCCACCAGGAGGGCCCCGACGAGCGGGACGAGGATGAGTGTCGTAAGCATCAGCAGGTCGCCTCCGGCGTCGCAGTCAGTCGTCCGTAGGACTCCGGGGTCCCCGCGGCGTTGTTCGTCGGAGGAGCGAAGCGGAGGAGGCGAAGAAGGTCGTGGGGAGACATCAGAGCTGAACCACCAACATGGCCAGGGCGACGATCAGGACGCCGACGAGCACCGAGAGTGCATAGGAACGGACGTAGCCGGTCTGCAGCTTGCGCAGCTGACCACCGATGGCGGCGATCGACCTGCCGGAGCCCATGAAGGCACCGTCTGCACCGCCACGGTCGAAGGTGAGCAGCCCGCCGACGAGGCGTCGGCCCGGCTGGACCACCAGGGTCTCGTTGATCGTGTCGCCGTAGAGGTCGGCGCGGGCGGCCTTGACCGCGAACGGGACGTCGCTGGGCGCGGTGTCGGGCACCGGGCGCTGCTGGAACATCTTGAAGGCGACGAACACACCGAGGGCGACCACGAGGGTGACCGTGAGCGTGATGACCAGGGCCGGGAGCGGCAGGTCGTGCTCGGGCTCCGGGCCGGTGACCGGCTCGAGCCAGTGGACGATCCAGCCGTTGACCAGCAGCAGGCCACCGAGGACCGAGAGCGCGGCCAGCACGATCAGCGGCACGGTCATCAGCTTGGGCGACTCGTGCGGGTGCACTCCCCTGCGCCAGCGGTTGTCGGAGAAGAAGGTCATGATCATCAGGCGCGTCATGTAGAACGCCGTGACGCCGGCGCCGACGAGCGCGGCGATGCCGATCAGCCAGTTCTCGGCGATCGCGGCCTCGATGATCTTGTCCTTCGACCAGAATCCGGAGAAGCCCGGGAAGCCGATGATGGCCAGGTAGCCCATCGCGAAGGTCAAGAAGGTGACCGGCAACGCCTTGTTGAGCATGCCGTAGTGGCGCATGTCGACGTCGTCGTCCATCGCGTGCATCACCGAGCCGGCACCGAGGAACATGTTGGCCTTGAAGAAGCCGTGGGTGATGAGGTGGAAGATCGCGAACGCGTAACCGGCCGGGCCGAGGCCGGCGCCGAGCATCATGTAGCCGATCTGGCTCATCGTGGAGCCGGCGAGGGCCTTCTTGATGTCGTCCTTGGCACACCCGATGACCGCGCCCCACAAGAGCGTGACGACGGCGACGACGACCACGCAGGTCTGGGCGACCGGGGCGTTCTCGAAGATGAAGTTGGAGCGCACGATCAGGTAGACGCCGGCGGTGACCATGGTGGCGGCGTGGATGAGGGCCGAGACCGGGGTCGGGCCCTCCATCGCGTCGAGCAGCCACGCCTGGAGCGGCACCTGGGCGGACTTGCCGCAGGCTCCGACGAGGAGCAGCACACCGAGCGCCGTCATGGTGCCCTCCGGCGCCTCGGCGGCGAGGGCGCTGATGCCGGCGAAGTCGGTGGTGCCGAAGGTGACGAAGGCCAGGAAGATCGCGGTCGCCATGCCCATGTCGCCCACGCGGTTGATGACGAAGGCCTTCTTGGCGGCGGCCGCCGCAGTCGGCTTGTGCTGCCAGAAGCCGATCAGGAGGTAGGAGGCGAGGCCCACGCCCTCCCAGCCGAGGAACAGCACGACGTAGTTGGCCGCGAGGATCAGCGTCAGCATCGCGGCGATGAAGAGGTTGAGGTAGCCGAAGAACCGGCGCCGGCGCGGGTCGTGCTCCATGTAGGCGATGGAGTAGACGTGGATGAGAGAGCCGACGCCGGTGATGAGCAGCAGGAACAGCGCGGCGAGCGGGTCGTAGAGCAGGTCGGCGCCGACGTCGAGGCCGCCCACCTGGATCCAGTCGTAGAGCTCCTGGCCGATCTGGCGCTCCTCCTCGTCACGACCGAGCAGCTGGACGAGCAGGATCAGCGACAGCAGGAACGAGCCGATCGGCATCGCGGTGCCGAGCCAGTGGCCCCACCTGTCGGTACGGCGTCCGCCGAGCAGCAGGATCGCTGCGCCGGCGAGCGGGAGCGCGATGACGAGCCACAGCAGCGAGAAGGCGCCGCCGGCGCTCTCGGGGGTGACCACGGGGATGACCCCGGTCTCGAGTACGTACATCAGTCCCTCAACCTCAGAACTTCAACAAGCTGGCGTCGTCGACCGAGGCCGAGCGACGCGTGCGGAAGATGGTCATGATGATCGCCAGCCCGACGACGACCTCGGCAGCGGCCACGACCATCACGAAGAAGGCCGCCACCTGCCCCTCGAGGTTGCCGTTCTGCTTGGCGAAGGCGACGAGCGCGAGGTTGGAGGCGTTGAGCATCAGCTCGACGCACATGAACACCACGAGCGCGTTGCGTCGCACGAGGACGCCGACCGATCCGATGGTGAAGAGGATCGCGGAGAGAACGATGTACTCGGTCACTGGTCGGACTCCCGTCCGTGCTCGTCGAGCCCGAGCTGACGCTTGAGCTCCTCGATGTCGTCGGCCATCGCCGGGGCCGAGCGGACGGTGCCGCGAGCGGCCAGCGTCCGCGAGATCGAGTCCTCGGCAGCGGTGCCGTCGGGCAGCAGCGCCGGGGTGTCGACCGCGTTGTGCCGGGCGTAGACGCCCGGGGCCGGCAGCGGCCCGAGGTGGGTGCCCTTCTCGGCGTAGTCGCGCACCCGCTTGGCGGCGGTGTCGGCCTGCGAGAGCTTGGGGGTCAGGCGCTCGCGGTGGGCGAGCACCATCGCGCCGAGCGCAGCGGTGATGAGCAGCGCCGCGGTGAGCTCGAAGATCACGACGTAGCGGGAGAACAGCAGGTCGGCCAGGCCCTCGATGTTGCCGGCAGCGTTGGCCTCGTCGAGGCCCGTGGCGGTGCCGAGGGCGAGCTGACCGAGTCCGACGACCAGCACCAGGCCCAGGAGCAGGCCGGTGGTGGCAGCCATGACGCGCTGGCCCTTGATCGTCTCGACGACCGAGTCGGAGGAGTCGACGCCGACCAGCATCACGACGAAGAGGAAGAGCATCAGGATCGCGCCGGTGTAGACGATGATCTGCACCGCGAAGAGGAACGGGGCGTCCAGCACGGCGTACTGGATCGCCAGCGAGATCATCACGACCGCGAGCAGCAGGGCCGCGTGCACGGCTTTGCGCACGACGAGCAGCCCGAGGGCGGCGAGCACCATCACCGGTGCGAGGGTCCAGAAGGCGATCATGCGTCGTCCTCCTGTCCGGTGGGTGCGGCTGCCGCGGTCGTGACCAGGGCCTCGGGTGCGGAGTAGGTGTTGCGGTAGTAGGCGGCCTCGTCGGCGCCGAGCCGCATCGGGTGCGGCGGCTGCTCCATGCCGGGCAGCAGCGGGGCGAGGAGGTCGGACTTCTCGTAGATGAGGTCGGCGCGGTTGTTGTCGGCCAGCTCGTACTCGTTGGTCATCGTCAGCGCCCGGGTCGGGCACGCCTCGATGCACAGCCCGCACAGGATGCAGCGCAGGTAGTTGATCTGGTAGACGCGGCCGTAGCGCTCGCCGGGGCTGAAGCGCTCACCGTCGGGGGCATCGGAGTTGCTGTCGCCCTCGACGTAGATGGCGTCGGCCGGGCACGCCCAGGCGCACAGCTCGCACCCGACGCACTTCTCCAGCCCGTCAGGCCAGCGGTTGAGCTGGTGACGGCCGTGGAAGCGCGGCGCGGTGGGGAACTTCTCGTCCGGGTACTGCTCGGTGACGACCTTCTTGAACATCGTGCGGAACGTGACACCGAACCCGGCGACCGGGTCGATGAACTGCTCCTTGAAGGTCTTGGGCTCTGCCATCAGGTGTCCTCTCCTGACACGGTGGACATGGGGGTCGAGCGCTCGAAGGAGAGCGGAGCAGCGGCGCCGCGCACGGCGCCTCCGGCGGGCATCGGCGGGGTCGGGAAGCCACCGGGGACCGCGGCCGGGGCCTCGGCCACGACCTCGTCCTCGGAGTCGCCGTCACCGGTGAAGAAGAACAGCACGAGGAAGGCCACCAGGACGACGCCGATGATGATCGGCACGTTGTCGCTGCTGAACCAGCCCTCGAGGCGCGCAAGGCGCAGGGTGGCGACCGCGACGATCCAGCCCAGCGAGATCGGGATGAGCCACTTCCAGCCGAGGTCCATGAACTGGTCGTAGCGCATCCGGGGCAGCGAGCCGCGCAGCCAGATGAAGAAGAAGATGAAGACGAGCACCTTGCCGAGGAACCAGATCACCGGGACGTAGCCCTCGTTGGCGCCGGCCCAGACCTCGTCGATCCAGAACGGGGCGTCCCAGCCGCCGAGGAACAGCGTCACGGCCAGCGCCGAGACGGTGACCATGTTGATGTACTCGGCGAGGAAGAAGAGCGCGAACTTGATCGAGGAGTACTCGGTGTGGAACCCACCCACGAGCTCACCCTCGGCCTCGGGGAGGTCGAACGGCGCGCGGTTGACCTCACCGACCATCGAGATGCAGTAGATGACGAACGACGGCAGCAGGATCAGCCCGAACCACAGGTCGTCCTGGGCAGCGACGATCTCCGACGTCGACAGGGAGCCGGCGTAGAGGAAGACCGCGATGAGGGCGAGCCCCAACGCGACCTCGTAGGAGATCATCTGGGCGCTGGAGCGCAGGCCGCCGAGCAGGGAGTACGTCGAGCCGCTCGACCAGCCGCCGAGCACGATGCCGTAGATGCCGATCGAGGCCACGGCCATCACGAACAGCACCGCGACCGGCATGTCGGTCAGCTGCAGCTGCGTCTGGGTGTCGGTGAAGGGGATCGTCACCTCGGGCCCGAACGGGATCACCGAGAACGCCACGAACGCCGGGATCACCGAGAGGATCGGGGCCAGGGTGAAGACCAGCTTGTCGGCGTTCTTGGGGGTCAGGTCCTCCTTGAACATCAGCTTGGCGCCGTCGGCGAGCGACTGGAGCGAGCCGCCGGGGCCGTTGCGGTTGGGGCCGATGCGGTGCTGCATGCGCGCGACCACCCGACGCTCCCACCAGATGTTGAAGAGGGTGAGCAGCACGAGGATCAGGAAGATCATCACTGCCTTGAGGAGCACCACCCACAACGGGTCGGTGCCGAAACCGGCGATCGTGTCCATCAGGCGTTGCCTCCGGAGATCGTGACCCGGGACCCGGGCAGTGCGAGGTCGGTCAGGACGCCGAGTCCGCTGGAGTTCTGCGGGACCCAGACGACGCCGTCGACCATGTCGTCGACGGGCTCGGCGGGAAGCGTGATGGAGCCGCGGTCACCGGTGAGGGTGACGGTGGGGCCGACCGCCTCGAAGAGGGTGCGGGTGACCCGGGCGATGGCCGGACGAGCCGTGGCGGCGAGGTGCTTGTCACCGTCCTGCATCGTGCCCTGGTCGAGCAGCTGCTTCCAGGACGAGAGCACCAGGCCGTCGGCATCGAAGTCAGACGGCGCGGGCGGGACCGGAGTCATCGTGGCGCGCGGGCCGTCCCACGGGCCCATGTCCTCCATCTGGCTCCAGACCTCGGCGACGGTCCGGAAGCCCAGCGGCGCACCGAGCTCCTCGGCGATGCCGGCCAGGACCCGGAGGTCGGGCAGGGACGACGGGCTGCCGAGCACGGCCTCGAAGGTGCGCGGACGCCCCTCCCAGTTGACGTAGGTGCCGGCCTTGTCGACGACGGGCGCGACCGGGAAGACCACGTCGGCCATCCGGGTCACGTCGCTGGCGCGCAGGTCGAGCGCGACCACGAACGCGGCCTGCTCGAGGGCGGCCATCGTGGCGGCCGGGTCGGTGGTGTCGGCAGGGTCGACCCCGCCGATGACGACACCCGCGAGCTCACCGGCACCGAGGGCGGCGACGATCGCGTCACCGTCGCGGCCGGCGGCCTCGGGGAGCGAGTCGACGCCCCAGGCGGTGGCGGCATCGACGCGGGCCTGCGGGTCGTCGACCGGACGGCCCCCGGGCAGGAGCGTGGGCAGGCAGCCGGTCTCGAGCGCTCCGCGGTCACCGGCACGGCGAGGCACCCAGGCCATGCGGGCCCCGGACGTGGCGGCGAGGGCCGCGACGGCGCTCAACGCGCCCGGCACGGTCGCGAGTCGCTCACCGACGAGGATCACCGAGGTGGAGTCGATGCCGTGCGCTGCGTGGTCGTGGAGCGTGGCCAGCGTGGCCGGCTCGTCGCCGGGGGCGGTGGGAAGCAGGGTGCCGTGGGTCTTGGCCAGGCCACGCGTCGTGTACGGCGCGATGCCCAGCACCCGCGTGTGGTGGTGCAGGGCGGCCTTGCGCAGGCGCAGGAAGATCGCTCCGGCCTCGTCCTCGGGCTCGAACCCGACCAGCACCACGCTCGCGGCACTCTCGAGGTCGGTGTAGGTGACGGCGCCACCCTCAGGACCCGTCGCGACGACGTGGGCGGCCAGGAACTCGGCCTCCTCGGCGCTGTGCGGGCGGGCGCGGAAGTCGATGTCGTTGGTGCCGAGCGCGACGCGCGCGAACTTGGAGTAGGCGTAGGCGTCCTCGCCGGTGAGCCGGCCGCCGGTGAGCACTCCCACTCCCCCGGCCTTGCGAGCGGCGGCAAGCCCCTCGGCGGCGACGGTGAAGGCCTCGGGCCACGAGGCCGGGCGCAGGACGCCGTCCGCGTCACGCACCTGCGGGTAGGTCAGCCGGTCGGTCTCGACGGCGTAGGTGAAGGCGAAGCGGTCCTTGTCGGTGATCCACTCCTCGTTGACCTCGGGGTCGTTGCCGGCCAGACGGCGCATCACCTTGCCGCGGCGGTGGTCGACGCGGATGGCGGAGCCGCACGCGTCGTGCTCGGCCACGGCCGGGCTCGAGACGAGGTCGAAGGGACGCGAGCGGAAGCGGTAGGACTCCGAGGTCAGCGCACCCACGGGGCAGATCTGGATCGTGTTGCCCGCGAAGTAGGAGAGGAAGGGGGCGTCGGGGGCGATGCCGATCTGCTGCTGCGCCCCACGCTCGACGAGCGCGATGAACGGGTCACCGGGGATCTCCTCGGCGAAGCGGGTGCAGCGCTGGCACACGATGCAGCGCTCCCGGTCGAGGAGCACCTGCGGCGAGAGGTTGATCGGCTTGGGGAAGGTGCGCTTGACGCCGCCCGACCCCGAGGCCACGAACCGCGACTCGCCCCGCCCGTTGCTCATCGCCTGGTTCTGCAGCGGGCACTCGCCGCCCTTGTCGCAGACCGGGCAGTCGAGCGGGTGGTTGATGAGCAGGAACTCCATGACGCCCTGCTGCGCCTTGTCGGCCACCTCGCTGGTGGCCTGGGTGTTGACGACCATGCCGTCGGCCACCGGAAGCGTGCAGGAGGCCTGCGGCTTGGGGAACCCTCGGCCGTTGCCGGCATCGGGCACCTCGACCAGGCACTGGCGGCAGGCGCCGGCCGGAGCGAGGAGCGGGTGGTCGCAGAAGCGCGGGATCTGGACGCCGATCTGCTCGGCGGCACGGATCACCAGCGTGTCCTTGGCGACGTCGACCTGGACGCCGTCGATGGTCACGGTGACGGTCTCGACCGGGGCAGCGGCCTTCTCGGGGGTGGTCGTCATCTAAATCAGGCTCCCGAGCGGGTCAGGGACGAGGCCCAGACGGTGGAGGCAGCCGGGTCGAGCGGGCAGCCGCCGTGCGTCAGGTGGGCGAGGTACTCGTCGCGGAAGTACTTGATCGAGCTGGAGATCGGGCTGGTCGCGCCGTCGCCGAGGGCACAGAAGGAGCGGCCCAGGATGTTGTCGCACTGGTCGAGGAGCAGGTCGAGGTCGGACTCCTGACCCTTGCCCTGCTCGATCGCGGCGAGCGTCTGCACCAACCACCACGTGCCTTCGCGGCACGGGGTGCACTTGCCGCAGGACTCGTGCTTGTAGAACTCGGTCCAACGCAGCACCGCGCGCACCACGCACGTGGTCTCGTCGAAGAGCTGGATGGCGCGGGTGCCGAGCATCGTGCCGGCGTCGGCCATGCCCTCGAAGTCGAGGGGCAGGTCGAGGTGCTCGTCGGTGAGCAGCGGGGTGCTGGAGCCACCGGGCGTCCAGAACTTCAGCTGGTGACCTGCGCGGATACCGCCGGAGAGGTCGACGAGCTCGCGCAGCGTGATGCCCAGTGGGGCCTCGTACTGACCGGGGTTGGTGACGTGACCCGAGAGGGAGAAGATCCCGTAGCCCTTGGACTTCTCGGTGCCCATCGCGGAGAACCACTCGGCGCCGTGCTCGATGATGCTCGGCACGGACGCGATCGACTCGACGTTGTTGATGACCGTCGGGGAGGCGTAGAGCCCGGCGACGGCGGGGAACGGCGGGCGCAGGCGCGGTTGGCCGCGGCGACCCTCGAGTCCCTCGAGCAGCGCGGTCTCCTCGCCACAGATGTAGGCACCGGCGCCGGCGTGGACCACGACGTCGAGGTCGTAGCCCGAGCCGTGGATGTTCTTGCCGAGGTGGCCGGCGGCGTACGCCTCGGCGACCGCGGCCTGCACGCGGCGGATGACGTGCAGGATCTCGCCGCGGATGTAGATGAAGGCGGTGTTGGCGCGGATGGCGAACGAGGAGATGATCACGCCCTCCACCAGCAGGTGCGGCGAGGCCATCATGAGCGGGGTGTCCTTGCAGGTGCCCGGCTCCGACTCGTCGGCGTTGACGACGAGGTACTTCGGCTTGGGGTTGTCCTGCGGGATGAAGGACCACTTCATGCCGGTGGGGAAGCCGGCGCCTCCGCGACCGCGCAGGCCGGAGTCCTTGACCGCGGCGATGATGTCGTCCTGCGCCATCGTCAGCGCCTTCTTCAACGACGCGTAACCACCGCGCGACTCGTAGACCGGCAGGGTCCAGCTGCGGTCGGTGCCCCAGTCCTTGGTGAGGACGGGCGTGAGGGTGTCCACGGAGCCCATGGTCACTTCGCCTCCTTCTTCTCGGCCGCGGTCTCGTCGGCGGGATCCTCGGCCTCGACCGCTGCAGCCTCGGCGTGCTGGTCGTCGGCCTCGCGGGCGGCCTGCGGGCGCTCGTCCTTCTCCTCCGGCACAGCCGGGGCAGGGTCGGCGCCGTTGCCGGTGGGGT
Source organism: Nocardioides sp. (assembly GCF_034670285.1). Classification (GTDB taxonomy): domain Bacteria; phylum Actinomycetota; class Actinomycetes; order Propionibacteriales; family Nocardioidaceae; genus Nocardioides. Next base: position 10,254 of record NZ_JAXMNS010000050.1, read on the forward strand.
CGTCCTGCTCGCCGCGTGGAGCGCTCCAACCGCGCTCCTCGGCGATCCGCAGTCCGAGCAGGGAGGCCTCGCCGGCGGCGGGGCCCTCGTCGACCCGACCGTCGGGGAACCCGGCGAGCACGCGCTCGGCCTGGCGCCAGCTGCAGATGCGCGGGCCACGGGTGGAGGTGACCTCCTTGCCCGCACGCAGGTCGTCGACGACCTGGACCGCGGAGTCGGGCGTCTGGTTGTCCATGAACTCCCAGTTGACCATCATCACCGGCGCGTAGTCGCAGGCCGCGTTGCACTCGAGGTGCTCGAGGGTGATGCTCTTCCGCCCCTCGACCGGCGGCGTCGTCTCGTCGTTGCCGATCTCGAGGTGGTCCTTGAGCCGGGTGAAGATCTCGTCGCCACCCATCACCGCGCACAGCGTGTTGGTGCAGACGCCGACGTGGTACTCGCCCACGGGCTTGCGCTTGTACATCGTGTAGAAGGTCGCGACGCCGTTGACCTCGGCCGGCGTGATCTCGAGGATCTCGGCGCACAGCTCGATGCCCTCGGGCGTCACCCTGCCCTCGACCGACTGCACGAGGTGGAGCATCGGCAGCAGGCCCGAGCGCTTCTCGGGGTAGCGGGCCGCGATCTCCTCGAGCTCGGCGCGCACCGTGGTGTCCAGCGTCATCGGTCGACTCCCCCCATCACGGGATCGATGGAGGCGATCGCGACGATGACGTCGGCCACCTGGCCGCCCTCGCTCATCACGCTGGTCGCCTGCAGGTTGGTGAAGGACGGGTCGCGGTAGTGGACCCGGAACGGGCGGGTGCCGCCGTCGGAGACGACGTGGGCGCCGAGCTCGCCGCGGGGCGACTCGACCGGCACGTAGGCCTGGCCGACCGGAACCCGGAAGCCCTCGGTGACGAGCTTGAAGTGGTGGATCAGCCCCTCCATCGACTCCCCCATGATGTGGCGGATGTGGTCGAGGGAGTTGCCCATGCCGTCGCTGCCGATGGACAGCTGGCTGGGCCAGGCGATCTTCTTGTCGGCGACCATCACCGGCGCGCCCTCGAGGCCGGCGAGGCGGTCGGCGGCCTGCTCGATGATGCGCAGCGACTCCCACATCTCGTTGAGGCGCACGCGGAAGCGGCCGTAAGAGTCGGAGGTGTCCCAGGTCTGGACGTCGAAGTCGTAGTCCTCGTAGCCGCAGTACGGCTCGGTCTTGCGGAGGTCCCAGGCGTAGCCGGTGGAGCGCACGACCGGACCGGTCATGCCCAGGGCCAGGCAACCGGCGAGGTCGAGGTGGCCCACGCCCTCGAGGCGACCCTTGAAGATCGGGTTGGCGTTGCACAGCGCGGCGTACTCGGGCAGCCGCTTCTTCATCAGGGCGATGAAGGCGCGGATGTCGTCGAGCGCCCCGACCGGGAGGTCCTGGGCGACGCCGCCGGGGCGGATGAACGCGTGGTTCATGCGCAGGCCGGTGATCAGCTCGAAGAGGTCGAGCACCAGCTCGCGCTCACGGAAGCCGATCGTCATGACGGTCAGCGCGCCGATCTCCATGCCACCGGTGGCGATGCAGACCAGGTGCGAGGAGAGCCGGTTGAGCTCCATGAGGAGCACCCGCATGACGCTGGCCTTCTCGGGGATGTCGTCCTCGATGTCGAGCAGTCGCTCGACGCCCAGGCAGTAGGTCGCCTCGTTGTAGAACGGCGAGAGGTAGTCCATGCGGGTCACGAACGTCGTGCCCTGCACCCAGGAGCGGAACTCCATGTTCTTCTCGATGCCGGTGTGCAGGTAGCCGATGCCGCAGCGCGCCTCGGTGACGGTCTCGCCCTCGATCTCCAGGATCAGGCGGAGCACGCCGTGCGTGGAGGGGTGCTGAGGCCCCATGTTGACGACGACCCGCTCCTCGACGCCGTCGGCGCCGTTGAGGCCCTCGACGATGTCGTCCCAGTCGCGGCCGCTGACGGTGAAGACCTTGCCGTCGGTGGTCTCGGTGCTGCCGGCGTACATGTCCTCGGTCGTCATGAATAGCTCCTGCGCTCGTCCGGCGGCGGGATGGTGCCGCCCTTGTACTCGACCGGGATGCCGCCGAGGGGGTAGTCCTTGCGCTGCGGGTGGCCGGGCCAGTCGTCGGGCATGAGGATCCGGGTCAGGCCCGGGTGCCCGTCGAAGATCAGGCCGAACATGTCGTAGGTCTCGCGCTCGTGCCAGTCGTTGGTCGGGTAGATCGCGATCGTCGACGGCAGGTGCGGGTCGGCGTCGGGGACGGCGACCTCCACCCGGACGCGACGGTTGTGGGTCATCGAGAGCAGGTGGTAGACCGCGTGCAGCTCGGCGCCCTTGTCGTCGGGGTAGTGCACGCCGCTCACGCCGGTGGACAGCTCGAAGCGGAGCTTGGGGTCGTCGCGCAGCAGCTGCATCACGGCGAGGAGGTCCTCACGGCGCACGTGGAAGGTGATCTCCTTGCGGTGCACCACGACGTGCCACGGGCCG